>JANPNY010000205.1:0-1549 GCA_031427745.1 Chitinophagaceae bacterium
AGCACTTATTTCATTTGGTATCACCGGTAGAAAAAGCACCCGTAACTTTTTATTTGATGAAGAAAGCCGTCTGTGTGGCTGGATGAATAGCCTGACAGGAGAAAAGAGAATATCGATTGCTAAGCCTGCGCTTACTTCGAAGGCTTACAGTTGTGTGGTAGTTTTTGAACCCATCATTTTTGATCTTATCACACAGCGTGGAAAATTTTCTTTGGTAGATACTTACCTCAGCCTTGCTGCTGATTATCCTATTTATGGTTACGACCACTCCGGAGATAAGCTGGTAGATGTTGGCAAAACTGAAAGTGTGGCTATTGCTGAAAGTTTATTTCAATAGCGGATTATCATTTAGCCCAAACCAATAAAGCATCACTAACATCATTAGTGCTTCACCACAATTTTTTGTATTTGTACTGCATCAAAACCTGTTACTTGCAACAAGTAGGTGCCCGAAGGAATGTTTGCTGTTGAAATTTCGCTGGTAGTGTTACTGATAATTGTAGAAATTAATTTTCTACCAACTGCATCAAATAATAGGATGGTTGCGGTTGTATTGATGGGTGCTGATATTTTTATTACATCATTTGCAGGATTGGGATAAATAATAAAAGAACCTGCAGTTTTTTTATTATTCAACAACACAATTTTACTGAAGCTAAAACTGCCATCCTTATCAATTTGCCTGATGCGATAATATACTTTGCCTGCTGAAATATTATTTTGTATAAAGTTGTAAAACCCACGGCTGGCTTCAGTTATGTGGATGCTGCCTATTTTGGTCCAGCTGCTGGCATTGTAACTTATTTCAATTTCAAATTCACCTGCATTCAATACGGGTGTAGCAATCTGCCATTGTACCGATGCAGTTGTTTTATTGATGAACGAGGCTTTTACATCAATGAATTTTACCGGAAGTGTTCCAAATAAAAATGGCGTTGGTACATTCTCTCCAATATCCCCGGCATTACCGTTTTTGTTGGGGTCAGTAACAGTGGTGTCTCCATTGTTGGACGAGTCTGCAACATTTACCACACTGTTAGTATCACCGCTGCCAATATCGGCTTTTGCAATGGCACTGTTTAAATAGGTAGTAAAGCCATTTAAATTAGTAACCCTGCAGCTAACCTGCATCTTAAAAAGATAATCCCTGTTGGTTAAAGTTCTGTTGGGAAGATTTTGGCCGGAAATCAATAAGCTCGTATTGGTGGTTCCGTTATACAACGGATTTATTGTAAGCCCGGCTGCATTGGAACCGGGTACAAAAACGGCGCTTATATTTGAAATATTAGCCGCACCAAAAGGAACCGAAAGATCATCGGCTAACCCGATATTATTCAACAGCACATTGCCTAAATTTTCAGCATATATTTCGTAAGTAAGATCTGCAGTATTGCTATTTATTTTTGTACTGTTTAATAATCTTTTGGTGCAACCAACAGATGGCGTAACGCTGGTATTGTCAATGGGCAGTTGTCCATTTTGAAATGCCTTTTCAGCACCCAATACATTGTTTGCAATATTGTAATCGTAATAATAACAGGCATTGGTG
>JANPNY010000206.1:0-5408 GCA_031427745.1 Chitinophagaceae bacterium
ATGCAAAATGACAGCATACTGGCCAGGCAAAATGAAAATACTTTGATGCCGCTGGCAAGCACCGTAAAAATATTAATCGCAATAGAATTTGCCAAGCAGGCAGCGGGTAATGTGATAGATGAGAATAGCCTGGTGGCACTAGCTGAGCCTGACAAATATTACTTGCCCTTAACAGATGGCGGGGCACACCCTGCCTGGCTCAGGTATGAACGTAGTATAAACCATATCCACCAAGACAGTATTAAACTGATTGATATTGCAAGAGGTATGATTATGTTTAGCAGCAATGCCAATGCTGAATATTTACTCGATCTATTAGGGTTAGACAATGTTAAAAATAATACACAGTTATTTGGACTTAAAGAACATACTGCCGTTTTTCCATTGGTGTCTTCCTTGTTTCTTTATCAAAACCCAAGGCATGCAAAAGAAGCCAGAATTATTAAAGGAATAAAAAAATTATCGGAAGAGGAATATTGTAAAACGATTTACCAGATACACAATGCTTTAAAATATGATACCACTTTAAAGAAAAAATTCAGGCCACAAGATTTATCGATGAATATGCAGCAATTGTGGAGTGACAGGCTTACAGCATCCACCACTAAAAAATACGCCCATCTGTGCAGCATTCTTAACAACCGCCGCTTTTTAGATGCCAATACCTACGGCGTGCTTGCAGATGTGCTGGAAACAATTATGGAGCATCCTGCCAATCAAAAAATTTATAAACATTTTGGCATAAAAAATGGAAGCACAGCATTTGTTTTAACCGAGGCGTTTTATACTACGCTGAGAGACGGTCTTAAAATTGAGGCTGCATATTTTTTCAATAATCTTACACAGCAGGAAAATACCCAACTGCAAAGTTGGCTGAATGATTTTAGAATTGCATTAACACAAAGTGAGATATTCAGAATTAAAACTGCGTTGGCTTTTAAAAAGTAATCATCTACCAAAAAACAATTTTTTTCAACTCTGTTTAACCCACCTCTGTTTTTTGTAAGTAATTAGCAAGCAATCTTTGAAGCTTGGGTTTAGCGATTCCCCATCCGTTAATGATATTATTTATTGACTCCTTTGGTTTTGAATGAAAAATTCCATCAGCAAATAGTTGATCGATTATTTTACTCCAATGTTCTATTTGTGGCAAACCAGCAATAGCAGTTAATGATTTAAGAGAATGCGCATTGCTGCGAATGGTAGCGGCATCCTCCCGATCCCATGCCTTTTGCAGTTCATCAATTTTTGATTGAATATCTTCTACAGCACCTTCTAAAAGCATCTTTTCAAATAAGCGATCGCCCCCTGTTACTGTATGCAGGTAAGTAAGATCGATCGTAATGGTTGGTTCGTTGATCATTTTCTTAGGGATTAGGTAGCTTTTTGGATTTTCTCTGTTCAAAGTTAGTAAACACCATCAATGGTTGTCTTCTTTAATTTCGATCGAAAAAAATAAAAATAACAATTACTTTGGAAAATTATACGAGTTAATTGGGGGAAAAAATTGCAGCATATTAACGGATTAAATAATTATCAATAGGTATCTTAAAAAACAAGCACGTTATTGTTCAGGGAACGAAAAAGTTGATTCCTTATTTTCTTGCTGCATTTTTATTGCGTCGTTAATAGCCGAAAATAAATTTTCGGATTTAAATGGTTTTGATACATAGCCTGTCATCCCTGCATTATAGCAGTTTTGAATTTCTCCATATAACGAATGTGCTGTCATTGCAACGATGGGTATGTTAGCAATTGCACCTTGTAATTGCCTGATACTTTTTGTTGCCAGTATACCATTCATTACCGGCATTTGAATGTCCATTAATACTACATCGTATGGTTGTTCCTGCAATTTCTGTAATGCAAGCGCACCATTCACAACATGATCTACCGTATAACCAGCATTTTGCAATACCCTTTTAGCCAACATTGCATTTACCATATTGTCCTCTGCCAGCAATACACAAATTTGGTTGGTACTACCAGCAGGCAAAATGATATTTAAATCAGCAACTGTTCCGCTAAATGAGTCTGCATTTTCAAATTTATTAAACGGTAAAATAAAATGAAATGAACTCCCTTTACCCGGAACACTTTCTAACGTAAGTTTTCCGCCAAACATATCAACAATACCTTTTGTAATATTCAAGCCAAGGCCGGTTCCGCCGTATAAACGCTGTGTATCCGCATTTGCCTGGGTAAATCGTTCATAAATATCATGTTGTTTTTCTTCCGCTACACCTATTCCCGTATCCTTCACTGTAAAGGAAATATATTGCTTCTTACTATCTGAACCATTTATCATTTTACAGGCTATTTCTACATGTCCCTCGTCGGTAAACTTTACAGCATTACCCAATAAATTAAATAATATTTGAGATAAACGCAATTGGTCGCCCATCAGTTTTTCAGGAATTTTTGGACATATATCACATATAATTTCCACTCCTTTAGCCTTTGCTTTTGGTTCCACAATTTTAGCAGCACTTTTTACAATATGCTTAATGTCTATCGGTAAATTTTCAAGTAAAATATTTTTGGATTCAATTTTTGATAAGTCTAATATATTATTGATAAGCGCCAATAAATTTTGTGAAGCGGTTTTTACAATCTCTATATATTCTGCCTGTTCAATATTCAGCGAAGTTTGTGCCAACAAATCTGTAAATCCTATCACTGCGGTTAGTGGTGTACGTATTTCATGACTCATATTGGAAATAAACTGATCTTTCACTTTCATAGATCGCTCAACCATTTCGTTCGCTGCTATCAAATCAGTTTCTATCTGGTAGCGGCTTGTTATATCCATACCAAAACCTAAAATATATTTTTTACCATTTTTTTCTTTAAAGCATTTTTTTATAATGTTGAACCAACTGGGTGCATTACCATTTTCCTGGTTTTCCATACTCCCTTCAAGCCTTATTATTTCACCCTCCTCCATATCCATCATAGATAAATAGTCGCCAAGGAAAATATCCTGCTCTCCTTTTGATAACTCACTTGCAAAAGGGAATTCATTTTTGTTGTAGCTATAATATTCGCAAAAAGTTTTATTACTTAGTACAATTTGTTGCTGATCGTTCAATACAAAAATTACATTGGGGCTATTGTCAATAATTTGCCTTGTAAACTGTCGTTGTTTGTCAATTTCATTTTGGGCTTTTACAGATTCTGTAATATCAATTGCGCTGGCAATTATATAAGGTGTGCTGCCATTGTTTTCATAGACTGCATTCTGGTACAACCAAACCCGTTTTTGACCTGCCTTATTTATTATTTGCAGCGACCCGGTAGCAGATCTTTTCGTTGTAATTTCTGTTAGATAATCTTCAAAATGATTTTGAAATTCCGGAGATACAAGTAATTTAAGATTAATGCCGATTACTTCTTCTTTAGCAAAGCCGCTCATTTTTTCGCCGGCAGTATTTACATCAATAATTTTTCCGTCCATATCATGGATGCAAATCATTGTTTGAGCATTGTTAATTACAATGGCCTTTTCCTCTTCACTTTTCTTTAAAGCCAGTTCTGTTAACTTACGTTGAGTAATATCTTTTGCTGTTCCAAACGACCCTACTAATATTCCCTGTTCATTTAAACGAGGGGATATATTTGACGTCATGTATCGTACTTTACCATCAATTATAAACCTGAATTCTACTCCTGCCATTTCCACCGGACCACCAATAAGGTGCATGCTATTTCTCATAAAGTTCACATCGTCCGTATGCATTTTACTAAATAATTCTTCCAGAGAAATATCGCCATTTAGAGGGAAGTGATAAATTTTGCGAAGCTCTTTTGACAAATAAAGTGTGTTGTCAGCTGTAATTTCCCATGCACCAATTTGTGCAACCTGCATAGCAAGTTCAAGCTTATTTTTATTGTTTACCAGTTGGCTTTCCAATTCCTTTCTTGCCGTAATGTCGGTTTGTATGGCTAAAAACTGGTGTGGTTTTTCATTAACATCAAGCAATGGAACTATTGTAGTTTCTGCCCAATAGGATTTACCATTGTGGTTCCTGTTTATCAATTCGCCTTTCCATATTTCGCCAGATGATAATTTTTGCCATATCGGTGCCATAATATTTTTATCTCTCATACTAAGGCTGATGGATCTGTAATCCTTACCTATGATATCAGCTTCTTCAAGTCCATTAATATTACAGAATTGTTTGTTAACATGAACAACTTTTCCGGCAGTGTTAAATATGATTACTATCGCAGACTGGTCGAGTGCAAATTTATAATCAGCAACTTCTTTGTATAGGCCTTCAATAGCCAATTCCCTTTCTTTACGATTGGTGATATCATTTTGAATAGATATAAAATGGGTTGTTTCGCCAATATCATTTTGAATATTTTTGATACTCTCTCTTACCCAATAACTTTTGCCATTTTTTCTGTAATTGATTAGCTCTTCAACAATAGCCTCTCCCTTAAATAAATTTTCAGCTATTCTTTTTATAACAACCTTATCGGTAAGTGGGCCGTATAGAAATGAAGCTGCTGTTTTATTTTTTACTTCATCTAATTTGTAACCGGTAATGTTTGTAAAGCCATCATTCACCCACTGAATCACCCCGTCTTTATCGGATATAATTACAGCTTCATTAATTTGTGCTACCACCTTAGCCAATAGTTGCACCTGCTGATCTGAAGCAGAACTGATCAGTTGTTCATGCGACAGATTATCTTTTATTTGATTGTTAAATAGTACCAATTGCTCATGCCTTATACCAATGTAACAAAACAAAATACTTAGAAAAAGTGGAGATAAAATGATGACTGCAAAGTCGGGTGAGTAATCAAAAATATGAAACCAGGGTTCCTTAAAGCCGCTTTGGTAATTTAGTAGCAATGCATTTACTACCAACATCAAGCCCAGTAACATACCAGCAATTGTGTATTTTATAACGCCGGAATAACTATAGGTTTTCTTTTTTGCACCACAGTTCATGTAATCCAAATATTTTATGGGGTAGGTTTTCAAGTGCATAGAATAAATCTTAAAATTTAAATTTAACTGGTCGATGCTTCTTTAAAAGTCTTACAACTTTCAGTTTTCTTTTAAAAAAATTATAATGCTTAAACTTAATTTAAAAGAAAAAACTTTGATCCCTGATGCATTTTACCAGTGTACTAACTTTATACAACGTAGCAATATTTTAAAAATTGTGTTGTATGTCTCAATAAAGGTCAATATGATTTGATGTGGGTTTGTGTCAAACCTGGGGCAATAATTTAAATATCTCCTTTTAATAAATTATTAAAAGGCCAATACTGTTTTAACTTTGCATGAGTAATGTAAACGAGTATCCCGCTACCGAAAACAATTAGAAATGAAAGTATAATAGTAATCCCCGTTGCATAAAAAATGAAGAGCCACATACCAATTGCTA
>JANPNY010000207.1:0-3130 GCA_031427745.1 Chitinophagaceae bacterium
TGCACTTATGTTATTATCCCATCCTAAAGCCTGCTGGTATATTTGCTTTTGCCAGTCAGTATTTGCTTTACCCAGTAATTTTGTAAAGTCGCTATTACCTGTTTTTGCAGTTTCGTCCTGAAGGATTGTTCTAACCTCATCGCCAGTTAACACCTCAACGGTTTTGCCCACTTTAGACAGGTTTACCTGAGTGTTGTAATTGTACTTAACCTTTCCTTTGGCACCCTTTTTTGTAGTTATAATAATGATACCGTTACTTGCCCTTGAACCATATAGCGCCGTTGCAGATGCGTCTTTAAGCACCGACATTGATTCGATATCGTTAGGATTGATAGAATTTAACAAGTTACCATTACCGCTTACGCCATTACTTTCAACAGGCACACCGTCAATTACTATTAACGGATCGTTACTGGCATTTAAAGAAGCGCCGCCCCTGATACGTATGCGACTACCACCACCAGCGCTACCGCCACCAGATGTGATTTGTAAACCGGCAACTTTACCCTGCAGCAATTGTTCAGATGAATTGATATTGCCCTTTTGAAAATCTTTTGTAGTGATGGCAGTAACTGCACCGGTTAAATCACTCTTTTTTCTTGTGCCGTAGGTTACTACTACCACATCACTTAATTGTTGAGTGGCTTCTACCATACGCACATTAACAATGCTGCCAGCAATAACAATTTCCTGCGTAGCATATCCAATGGATGTTATAAGTAATGTGGTTGCACCAGCCGGTACATTTATTTTAAAAGTACCGTCACTGGCTGTTTGCGTTGACACTTTGGTACCCTTTGCAGAAACCGTAATACCACCCAATGGGGTGTTATTTTTTGATTCAGTTACTTTACCGGTAACAACATTTTGCGCCATGGCAAGTGTTGTAAAGAAAGTAAGTACAATCGTTAGTGTAATCGTTTCCGAAAACAACTCGTAAAGCCTTTTAATGCTCTTTTTCATTTGCATAATTTTTAGACGGCCGATGAAATACCTAGCAGGATGAATTTGTATAGTTAGTTTTTTGGCAGTGCAGCAGAGCGCTGTCATGTTCATACGCAAATCATATCATTGATAGCATTTCATAAAACAACCATTTTAGTTAGTATAAATTGATTGGTATGATAATGTGTAATTATTACACAATAATAATCAATATTTTTTGTTTTAGAGAATTTTGTTAATAATTATTTGTTTTATATAAAAGAAATAATAAACAAAAACACAGCTATTTGAGGGGGATACTTAAAACCTGCTTCGTTTCTTTTTAAATGGCACAGATAACAAAAATCTAAAAGTCAATTCCTATCATTTTTTTCTTTTTCTTTTCGTATTTGTCAAAGTCAAACTTGTACAACCTGCCTGGCCGGTGAGCCACATCCTGCTCCATCTCGTTAATATCTGTTAAGAAGTCCATTGCAAAAAACTTTTTTCTAAAGTTGCGCCTATCCATTTTTATATCCAGTATTGCTTCGTATAGGTTCTGCAAACCTCTTAAAGAAAACTTTTTGGGTAATAGGTTAAACCCAAGCGGATGTTCCTGTACCCGTTTTTGCAATTGCTGCAAACAGGTATCGAAAATTTGCTGGTGATCAAAAGCCATGTCATTTACGCTTTTAACGTCATGCCAATGCAATTCATTTTCAAGAATATTCAATTTATGGTGCTGTACATTTATCAACGAGTAATAAGCAACTGATACAACCCTACCGGCAGGATGCCGGCTTACCTTTCCAAAAGTATGCACCTGCTCCAGGTACACATCACTCAGCCCGGTTCGTTGCTTTAGAATACGATAGGCCGAGGCATCCAAATCTTCGTTTGGAAAAACAAGATCACCAAGTAACGACCATTTTCCATGATACTTTTTTAAGTCACTCCGGATTAATAGTACCTTCAGCTTACTCTCATCAAAACCAAAAATTACACAGTCAACGGATAAGGCAATTTTATTAATATTCTGAACCTCTGACTGTATAATCTGGAGGGTTTTTACTGTATTTGATGATAAAATCTGGTTACTTTTAGCCATGTACTAATTAATTGTTGCTGATTGCTAAATTAAGGGGAATAAGTAATTTTTTGCCTGCCATAACGGTAATTTTACCTCCTGGTAAAATAGACTGTGTCACATTTAATACGCATTGGCTACCAAGACTTGGGTTTACAAATATTTCTGAGCCACTGGGTAAAACCGCTGGTGGCATTGTATTGTAAGTCCAGTTGGCAGGATCGTTCCAATTGCCGCCGCCAATAAACATATATACATTGGCCGGATGATAAATGTACACATGGTACTCTCCTGGCTGTAAAGTAATATTCTGATTATTGGTTGCAAGATTGAATTTAACATCCGTACCTCCATTAAGGCCCGCCCCTGTGCCGTTGCTTACATAATTGTACCAGTCTCCTGTAGCCTGGAAACCTATGTTACGTGTTTGTACTACCACATCTAAATTGGCCACCGCATTAATTTTAATTCCATTAGTTGCATTGTCTGTAATCTGGCATCTTTTGTACAACCCATTATTGTCATAAAAATCGTAATTAAAATTAGTACTGTTAAAAACATCTGCATTGGAAGTTCTTAAGTTAATGAGCTTGCTATAAACGTTGTACAATTTAATTCTGTTAGGTTCCAGCATCTGCTCCCATTTAGGAGGCTTGTTAGCAACCCTGTCTCCGCCAAAATTAATACTTACATCATAACCTCGTTCGCCAAACTGCCAAATCATTTTTGGGCCCGGTGTTGTAAAAAATACAGCAGCAGTTGCAGCTTGCCTGTCCAATGCTGTGGCTAAATTCTTTACATCATATCCACCAAATTGATTGCCACTTTGTATCGTTCTTACCATTACCCTTTCTTCATCATGACTATCCATGTAGCCAAAGGCTGCTGGTCTGCTAAAATTTGATTGGCTACTGTTGTACATTACCCTGGAAAAATCTGATCCGTTTCCAAAACCTTTAGAAGCTTCGCTGTAAGTATAATTACTGTTGCTCCACAATAAAAATCCTTTATTGGCATATTGCTGTTCTTCGGTACGTTGCTGACCCAAAAACTCCAGAATCATGTAAGTGCCGGGGTACTTTGGTACAACATAATCGTAGTAGCGGTTTAAATTTGTAA
>JANPNY010000208.1:0-3270 GCA_031427745.1 Chitinophagaceae bacterium
CCGGCGGCGGGCCTTTAAATACAACGCTGTCTGCTGTACTGTACATTTATAAACAGGCTTTTCAATATTATAATATGGGCTATTCTGCAACGTTAGGTTTTTTCTATGCGTTAATGATTATGTCTGTTGTAATACTTCAGAAAAAATTTATTGAAAAAGAAGTATAGGTTGTTAGATAATTTTTTCTTGAACCATGTAAAAAATTGCAGCAATTAGCTTTAGAAAAATTGAAGGGAAGTAAAACAAACCAAAATGAAAAAGCAATTTTCCTTTAAAACAATCGGCATGTATGCAATGCTTACTGTGGCTGCGCTTACATTCATTTATCCATTTATCTGGATGATAGGTGCTTCATTGGCACCACTACATGAGATAGGGAATATGACGCTGTGGCCGAATCATCCCGGGTTGGAAAATTTTAAAATGATGATTGCCAAAATTCCTATTGGCAGGTCGCTTGTTAATAGTTTGCTGGTAGCTGTATTTACCACTTCGCTTGTTGTATTAACTGGCTCAACTGTAGGATATGCACTGGCAAAAATGCATTTTAAAGGACGACAGCTTATTTTCTACATCATTGTTTTTACCATGTCCTTGCCATTCCAGATTACATTAATCCCCAATTACATTACCATGGTAAACCTGCAAATGGTGGATACTTATTTTGCATTGGTAATACCATTTGCTGTCAGTGCATTTGCCATTCTGATGTTCAGGCAGGCCTTTCAGGGTTTGCCACAGGCTTTAATTGATGCAGCAAGGCTTGACGGGTGCTCTGAAATGGGAATTATTTTCAGGATTCTTTGGCCTAATATAAAACCCACACTAGTTACAGTGGCCATCTTATCTTTTATCGGCTCATGGAACGAAGTGTTGTGGCCATTGATCGTAATAAGAAACGAACAGTTAATGACGATGCCCCAGTTGGTAACGCTTTTTGCCGTAGGCGGAAGGTCAGACAGCCAGTTGGGTGTAAAGATAGCAGCAGCAGTATTATTGGCGCTGCCGGTTATGATTGCCTTTTTATTTTTTCAAAAACACTTTATTCAAAGTATGGCCTCCACCGGCCTCAAAGATTAAATAGTAAACAGCTAATAATTTATGCAAACAAACAAAAGCACCATCAGGTTATATGCTTCACCCGAAGCGGTTATCAATCAATATTTGTATTTGCCGGGACAAAACCGGGTAAGCAATATCATTGATAGAATTACAAAGCTGGATGAAACAGCCGTAGCTGAAAGCTTAGCCAACGGTTTAAAAAATTTCGAATCGAGGCATAGAAATATACAAGCAGTATTCCAGGAAAATTTTGATAAAGTACGTCAACAATTTAAAGGCGATATTAGTTCATTTTCAGATTCGAGGAAACTGTTGCTGGGAGCTTATTTCACCAAAGAATATTCCATTCAGGCCGCTGCATTATTCAATCCTTCCATAGTGCCTCATCCGGATCAGCAAGGGTTGCAGGCAGACGAACAGCGCTTTGTTATGAGTTTAAGAGCAACCGGCGAAGGGCATATCTCCTCTGTGATTTTTAAAACCGGAATAGTTGATCGGGCAATGAATATAAAACTGGATGACGGCACCGGTTATTTTACACGGCTAAAAAAAGATGAAGCAGCAACTTATTCCCTCAGCTTTCTTAAACACAGGGTTAAATTTTTTACGGGATTTAAAAATGAGATACTTGAAATTTTGCCTGATAATTTCACTCATGCAGAAGCGTTTGAACTGATTCAAAATAAATGGGGACAGGATGCGTCTGCAGCAACATCCATTCAACAGTTAGCCCAGGTATTGGATACTAATTATGATCTGAAATCCAATACCATCGGTACTATTGGCGAAACCGTTATTTTCCCTAATTCCAAAGCTGAATGTATGGGTATGGAAGATGTACGTTTTGTGCATTTTGTTGATGGGGATGAGGACTGTTATTATGGCACTTATACAGCCTACGATGGAAAACAGATCAATACGCAGTTAATTGAAACCAGCAACTTCATTGATTTCAAAATAAGATCATTATATGGCGCAGCAATTGCTGATAAAGGCATGGCGCTTTTTCCTGAAAAAATTAGTGGTCAATATGTGATGATATCAAGACAGGGTGGTGAAAAAATCAACATCATGTTTTCCGGTGATTTATACTGTTGGCAAAATTTCGAGGTGTTGATGGAACCATTGCATCAATGGGAAATGGTTCAATTAGGCAATTGTGGTTCTCCCATAAAAACAGATAAAGGCTGGCTCTTGCTCACCCATGGTGTTGGTGCCATGCGTACCTATGTTATCAGCGCCATCTTGCTCGACCTGGCTGATCCTTCCAAAATTATTGGCAGGTTAAAAGCCCCATTGATACAAGCCGATGAAAAGGAAAGAGAAGGCTATGTCCCCAATGTAGTGTACACCTGTGGATTATTACGCCATGCGGATCAGTTGCTTATTCCCTATGCGGTATCCGATTCGGCAACAGGATTTATGTCTGTCGATTTAAATGAGCTGTTGAATGAATTAATAAACTAAATTTTTTTAAATCAAACATAATAAATATTCAATGCTTGCTTGAAAGACTAAAGGACGAATTGCAGCGATCAATAAAAATTAAAATCAACACATGAAAAAAATATTCCAGTTTGCCATTTGTTTATTGGCAATTATATGCATGGCTGTTACCTGTAAAAAACAGACATCCCCGGTACCCATTCCTCCGATTATAGATACGTCACTGGTAAATCTCAGTCACCTAAATTATTTATACACGCCGTTTGCATTTGCTAACGGAACAAACGCTGCGGCGATTTATATTTATGCCGAAGCACCGGATTATCGTTTGGTTGGCGATGCAGATGAAGGCTTTACCTGCGTGGATGATGTGGCAAGAGCAACACAGGTTTACCTGCGCAATGCAAAATTTTCAACAGATACTACCTTACAAAACAAGACCTTCAATCTCCTCCGTTTTATCGTAGCCATGCAATCGGACAACGGTTATTTTTATAATTTTTTATTTCCTGATATGTCAATCAACAGAACCGGTTCTACCAGTATTAACCGGGCTGAATGGTGGTCGTGGCGTGCGTTGTACACCCTTGCTGAAGCAGCGCCGGCGATTAGAAATTATAATCCCCAGCTCGCTGATAAAATTGATGCATCGCTCACAAAATTGATTGCAACGATAAAAACAGACCAGGTTCCCATACCTGCAATCACAAAAATAGTTACCGGTATTACCGTGCCGCAATGGTTACCGGCAGGTAGTGGTAC
>JANPNY010000209.1:0-13880 GCA_031427745.1 Chitinophagaceae bacterium
TGATAATACAAATTAACACAGACAAAAACCTGAGTGTACATGAAGGCTTCGAGACCAAGTTACACGGATTAATTGCCAACGAATTGAACAGGTTCGATGAACACATCACGAGGCTGGAAATTCACCTTTCGGATGAGAACGGAAACAAGAATGGGCAAAAGGATAAAAGCTGTTTGATTGAAGCCCGAATTGAAGGAAGACAGCCCATTGCAGTTTCAGAAAGGCAGATAATTATGAGGTTGCAGTTAATGGCGCAATTGGAAAACTAAAAGCCTCGTTGGATACAATTATTGGGAAATTACGCACCCATTGATAGAGTTCAGTTAAACCGCAATAGGAGCCAACGCCGGAAACAGGTAAAATAGCTGACAGCCAAAACAAGCGGGTAGAAATAAAGTTAGGCACCAGAATGGAGTGACGCATTTATCAGTTCGCCGATTTAAATGTAGCAGTCATGGATATAATGTTATACTTGTCTCCATATAATGAAGGGTAACAAGCTATCTGTATCGCAATTTTAGCTGTTTGATATGGAGGATATCAACTTTTGAAATCCCTTATCTTTACGAAAAAGATGGATGCTGAAAACTGAAAGATTATTTTTGCTATCATTATCTTCAAAACTTCCTGCACAGGAAAAAGTAATAATTGAACGCTGGCTACAAGTCAGATTAAATCAACAAAAAATTAACCTGATTTATCAGCAATGATTACAGCACTTATAATTATTGTTTTTGTTGTAGGCTACATTGCCATTGCATTTGAGCATCCTTTAAAATTAAACAAAGCAGCGTCTGCTTTAATAACCGGCGTACTTTGCTGGACAATCTATATTCTTCAAAGCGAATCCACACACACCGTTAGTGAGCAACTGCTGCATCATTTGGGAGAAATTGCTTCCATCCTGTTCTTTTTGTTAGGTGCTATGACGATTGTTGAATTAATTGACTCTCACGATGGCTTCAACATCATTACACAGAAAATAAAAACCACCAGCAAGTCAACATTATTACTGATAATTATTACGCTTACTTTTTCCCTTTCTGCCCTGCTCGATAATTTGACTACTGCCATCGTGATGACTTCGCTATGTTCCCAAATTTTAAATGAAAAAGAAGACAGGCTTTGGTTTGCAGGTATGATTGTGATTGCAGCCAATGCAGGAGGTGCATGGTCACCACTAGGCGATGTAACTACTACCATGCTTTGGATTGGTGGGCAAATTACCGCTATCAATATTATGAAACAACTGATTCTGCCGAGTCTTGTTGCATGTATTACTCCTGCTTTAATTGTAGCATATCGTTTTAAAGGAAAAAAAGTAGCAGCCATGCCCCAATCTGTTTGCACACCCAAAGAGAAAAAGGATGGCAGAATAATTCTTTTTGCAGGAATTGGTTTCTTGATTTTTGTTCCGGCTTTCAAAACAATCACCCATTTACCGCCATTCATGGGTATGCTGTTGGCCCTTGGTTTAATGTGGGTGATAACCACCATTGTACACAAAGGCAAGGAAGCTGGAGTTGCCGAAAGGTTTACCGTTGCAACGGCTTTGCAGAAAATAGATACGCCCAGTATTTTATTTTTCTTAGGAATATTATTAGCTGTATCTGCATTGCAATCATTTGGGTTACTCAAAAACTTTGCAACTTTTTTAAGCAACACATTTAAAAATGATTACCTGATAGGTATTGCTTTGGGGATACTATCCGCCATTGTTGATAACGTACCATTGGTGGCAGCATCACAGGGTATGTATGATTTATCAACCTATCCAACAGACCATCCTTTTTGGGAGTTTCTTGCGTTAACCACGGGCACAGGAGGGAGTGTAGTTATTATTGGTACAGCAGCAGGTGTTGCTGTAATGGGTATTGAGCATATTGATTTTATGTGGTACCTTAAAAATATTGGGTGGCTTGCTCTAATAGGTTTTGCAGCAGGAATTCTTGTTTTCCTGCTGCAAAACCTATTGTCATAATAATTATAATAATGGGAGGCAGGTATCAAATTTTATCAGCTAATAGCCTGTAATACGGGTCTTCAATAATTTTCACATCAATAATTTCGCCTGCGTTTGCCAACAAACTGCGGTAATCTTCGCTTAGATGTTTTAGGTGTAGCTTCTTGTTCAGTTTTAAGTAGCGTTCCGTAAGTATCTTTAAGGCTTCAAAAAATTCCTTTAAAAAAAATAAGAAAATAGAAATTGCATTATCCGAATTTTTTACATCAAAGAAGCAATTAAAAATGCTTTTGGAAAATTATTAGTTTTCAAATAATTGCTATTGTACTTCCCGTCGGGCGGCACATTTTTATGTAGCTTTTTGTTGTTAACTTCATCTTCAATAATCTGATGTGCTTCACTTACCACCGATTTCAACCCATAACTTTAAAATTATTTATCATGGTCAAAACTATAAACGAACGAATGACTGTGGACTTCCAGGGCGACTTTGTTGTCTTCTTAATTGGTATGAAAATCAACCGGCTTTGGAAAATTCATAAATGGTTGCCCGTTGCTGCAGCTATGCCAAAAATGCTCAAAGAACTTTCTCTAAATCCTGAAAGCGGGTTTCTTGGATTTCAACTTATAGGCGGTATTCCCCCGGTAACAATTCAATACTGGAAATCATTTGAACATTTAGAGGCTTATGCAAAAGACAGGAACAGCCATCATTATCCGGCATGGAAGGCGTTCAATACTAAAATCCGCAGTAATGGTGACGTGGGAATATGGCATGAAACCTACAAGGTTAAAGCAGGTGAATATGAATGTGTTTATAACAATATGCCCGTTTATGGTTTTGGAAAAGTAGGGAACCTAATTCCTGCTGTAGGAAAAAAAGAATCAGCAGCTCAAAGAATTTTAAAAACTAACTAATGAGGCCTGCGGTCAGCAATTCAGTAAATGGGGGTAGGATTATAAATATCTAACCCATAAAAAAATAAAAGACGTGAAACCACTAAACATTGCGGTAATCATCCTTTTCCTGTTGGTTTTTGTAACAGCAAAGGCACAAACTTTAAAACCAAGGCTTCAAAATTTAAAAGATCCGGCTTCAGTTTTTGCGACCCCCCCTGAGGCAGCAAAGCCCGGGGTGTTATGGATGTGGATGGGCTGTAATCTAAGCAAAACAGGTATTAAAAAAGATCTTGAAGCATTAAAGCAACAAGGGTTTAGCCGTACTACCATGTTTAGCCTGGCAGATATAACAACACCCTGGGCAGGTAAGATAAATAAAAGCCCAACACCTGGAATTATTTCCTGGACGGAGCCCTGGTGGAAGTTGGTACGTTATGCAGCAGAAGAATCAAAACGGTTGGGTATGGACTTCGGAATGTTTAATGGCCCCAGTTACGAATCAAGTGGTGGAAAATGGATAACCCCAGAACTTTCGATGCAGGAAATAATCTGGTCTGCAGATACGATAACCGGTAATAGAACCATCGATATTCAATTGCCAAAACCAACTGTTAATCCACGTGCCAACCAGGATTACCCGGTATTTAATCCCGAAACCGGCCTGGTAGAATATCCGGTAATTGAAGCAAGAAAAACATATTATAAAGACATAGCAGTACTTGCGTTACCGGCTACCGGTTTTGTTTCAAAAAGTAGTGTGATTGATCTTACTGACAAATTACAACCCAACGGTAAAATACTATGGGAGGCACCTGTGGGTGACTGGGTTATTTATAGGTTTGGGCATACCACAAGAGGAACTTTAATTCAACCTGCACAATGGGAGGCAACCGGGTTTGAATGTGATAAAATGAGCCAGGAAGCGGTGGATTTTCACATGAATCATGTAATAGGAGAAATTCAAAAACACCTGGGCGATCTTATTGGAACTGGTTTTACACATGTGCATTTTGACAGCTATGAAGCTGGTTATGCAACCTGGACGCCAAAAATGAAAGAGCAGTTTCTTGAAAGAAGAGGTTATGATCTTACACCATACCTTGCAACTTTTGCAGGCCGAATCATTAACAACAGAGAAGACTCCGTAAAATTCAAAAACGATTTTGATGCAACCATAAAAGACCTGTATCGGGATGTTTATTTTACTACCATCGCAAAAAAATTAGAAGCGGCCAAGCTGAGCTTTTTATGCGAACCTTATGGGGGACCCTGGCGGCAGGATGATATTATGCCGTTGATTGGGAAGGTGATGACAGAATTTTGGACGAACGATGGAAAATTTAGTCCGTACGAATTAGAACCAACCGTTGCTGCTTTAAGAAAGTCCGGGCAAAACTTAGTGGAGGCAGAGGCCTTTACGGGACAGCCAAACGACAGTAAATGGAGCGAAACACCTGAATGGTTGAAACCCATTGGCGATGCTGCTTTTTGTGCCGGAGTAAACCGCATGATCTTACATCGTTTTGTGCAACAGCCCTGGGGTGACCAATACAAACCTGGCGCTACCATGGGCCGTTGGGGTACGCACTTTGATCGCACCCAAACCTGGTGGAAACCTGCAAAGGCAATGATAGCATACTGGCAGCGCTGCCAGGCTTTGCTGCAATGGGGCACTATTGCGCCGCATGTTGAAAATGACTTTTCGGTAACTACCAACGACAGCATTAGCATAAAACAAATTCACCGTAAGCAAGGAGGTACCGATATTTATTTTGTAGCTAACACTTCCCGTAATGCTGGTACGGCGGTATGTAGTTTTAAGGTAGCGGGTATGCAGCCGGAGTTGTGGGATCCTGTTACAAAAAGCATTCGAAACCTAGGTCAGTTTCAGGAAAAAAATGGTAGTACTATTGTCACCATTCCTTTTGCAAAGGGCCAAAGCTTTTTTATTACTTTCCGAAAAAAAACCACCCTTCATCCATCGGCCCCAAAAGCAAATTTTCCTGCTTTAAAAGAAATAGGAATTTTAAATGGACCCTGGCAAGTGCAATTCGATAGCACCTGGGGCGGCCCTGCAAAACGGGTTGTTTTTAACGAGTTAAATGATTGGACGACAAACAGTAACCCGGGTATAAAATATTATAGTGGTACTGCTATCTACCATAAAAAATTTGATTGTCCACCTGCCGGGATTACGGAAATAAAAAAGTCCCTGTATCTTAATTTGGGTACCGTAAAACATATAGCCAGCATACAACTCAATGGCAAAGATTTGGGTGTGTTGTGGACCGCTCCCTGGCAAATTCAAATTCCAGCAGGGTTATTAAAATCGAGGGATAACCAATTGGTTATTGAAATTTCGAATGTATGGGCAAACCGACTTATTGGCGATGAACAGGAACCTGCCGACTGTGAATGGATACCGGGTCACCTGGACAACGGGAAATCTTTAAAAGAATTTCCTGATTGGTTTTTGAAGAAACAAGCACGTCCTTCAAAGGGGCGGTATTGCTTTACTACCTGGAATTATTTTGACAAGGATTCACCATTGATTGCTTCGGGATTGCTTGGTCCGGTTAGTATTGTAAGTGCTGATTAATTTTTGCGGATAAAATACAACAGTACGCAAAGCATGACTGGGTAGTGCAGCCCTCCGTCTGACATCGTCTTGCACCTGGGGGATAACTGCTGTTCATTTTTTCCAACTTTAAATTTTCTATTTAGCATTGATCCGAATGGGTACTTTTGTTTTTTAAAATTATCAACAGTAAATGGAGATTTTTAGATAATATCAATGATAAATGAAATGAATGAAAAGCTAAAAATAGTACCTGCTTCGCTTCTGGAAGAATACAAATTTATCATTCAACTTTCGCCATTAACCCATGCATTTGATAACCTGAAAGATGCTGAAATATCAACCGACACATTTAGCTTTTATACTTCGGTGGCATCTGTATTTTCAAGCAAAATAGAAGGAGAAAATATTGAGTTGGACAGTTACATCAAGCATAAAAAATTTGGTATCGAGTTTTTACCCGACTACACAAAAAAAATTGATGACCTGTATGGTACTTACACATTTGCTAAAACCAATGTGCTGAACAAAGACAACATCAGCGAGGCACACAGGCTGTTGAGCAAAAATATTGTTGCCAAACATCAACAAGGTAAGTTGCGAACACAAAACATGTATGTAAGCACACCAGATGGCAGAATAGAATACGTAGCTGCCACCCCGTTTGAAATAGAAGGCGAAATGGAAAAATTATACAATGACATTGATTTGCTTTTGCAACAGGAATTAAGCATACAGGAAGTTTTCTTTTTTGCCTCCATGCTTCATTTGGTTTTTGTAAAAATCCATCCGTGGAATGATGGAAACGGCAGGAGTGGGCGACATTTAGAGAAATGGTTTTTAGGACAAAAGTTAGGCGACAAAGCATGGTTTGTTCCCAGCGAACGAAACTACTATGAACAACATCAAACCTATTACAAAAACATTCGTGCATTAGGTGTGGAATATTTAGAATTAGATTACTCCAAGGCACTTCCCTTTTTATCAATGCTTCCGAATTCAATTATTAATGGTTAGTGAAAGAGCATGTATTAAAAAAAGAACTTTTGCTGTTAAGGTGATAAAGCGCTGTCAGTTTTTTTTGCGGAGCAGAAGAAAGAGGTGCTCTTGTTAAAATAGCTATTGAATGCAGGCCCTAAAAAATTTCAATAAAGATATACTGTACAAGTGTGCGACGCCTATGAAGCGCAATAGAATTAACGCTGCCGGGTTCATAAAAAAAATTACTTTTACCACCTAAAAAAATCAACATGACCAAAGGACCCGTGTCTCAATACATTGAACATCACTACCGTCACTTTAATGCAGCGGCTTTAATGGATGCAGCTAAAGGATACGAAGCTCATTTAACAGAAGGTGGTAAAATGATGGTTACCCTTGCAGGTGCTATGAGCACTGCTGAGCTGGGGTTAAGCCTTGCAGAAATGATACGGCAGGATAAGGTGGACATCATCAGTTGCACCGGCGCCAACCTCGAAGAAGACATTATGAATTTAGTGGCACACAGTCATTATAAGCGGGTGCCTAATTACAGGGATTTAAGTCCTCAGGAAGAGTGGGATTTACTGGAGAATCATTACAACCGTGTTACCGATACCTGCATACCAGAAGAAGAAGCTTTCCGCCGTTTGCAAAAGCACATTCATAAAATTTGGAAAGATGCGGATAACAAAGGTGAGCGCTATTTTCCGCATGAGTTTATGTACAAAATGTTGCTGAGTGGCGTGCTGGAACAGTATTATGAAATAGATCCCAAAAACAGCTGGATGCTGGCAGCGGCCAAAAAGAATATTCCGATTGTAGTACCGGGCTGGGAAGACAGCACCATGGGGAATATTTTTGCCAGCTATATTATTAAAAATGAACTGAAAGCGAGTACCATGAAAACGGGTATTGAATACATGGTTTGGCTAACAGAATGGTACAGGGCTAACTCTGCAGGCAAAGGCGTTGGCTTTTTCCAGGTGGGTGGCGGTATTGCTGGTGATTTTCCTATTTGCGTTGTGCCGATGATGTACCAGGATTTGGAATGGCATGATGTACCCTTCTGGAGTTATTTTTGCCAGGTGAGTGACAGTACCACCTCGTACGGAAGTTACAGTGGTGCGGTACCCAATGAAAAAATTACCTGGGGTAAACTGGATATAAACACACCCAAATTTATTGTAGAGAGTGACGCTACCATTGTGGTGCCATTGATTTTTGCATGGGTGCTGGGCTGGTAAAGAAGCTTTGAGCTATGAGCTACGAGCTACGAGCTGGGAGAACGGCCGGCGCCATAAAATAATTTTAAAATTTTAAAAAGGGTAACACGGAAATTTTAATCTGCCTGTTGCCCTTTTTTACGTGCTGGCTTTTCATAGAGTTCCTTTTTTGCTTTTCAACTTATTTTTAACTGTGAGATAATCGAGGAAATAAATGACTCTAAAAGAAAGGCTGTTAAACTGTGGCCCATTTACTGTGTACTTTAAATTGGAGACATAGTCTTTTTCAAACTCCCGGTTAAAACTTTCTGAAATATTTTTCCAAACGATATTGACAAAACTGCCCGGGGCAAATTGCCAGGTGTACACCATATCCACACTCATAAAGTTGTAATTCTGATTTACATTTTTAGTAAAGGGATTGGTAGGGGTTTGCAAATTGCCATACTTGTCCAACTCATAAAATTTTTCTGGGTTTACTTTGCTCCAATAATGTCTTGCCCTGATGGTAAGCCCCATGCGGTTGTTGAAATTGTATTTGAGGTTTAAAATATTTTCAACGGTGGTAAGCGCCCTTTTGGAAAAAATTACTGTGTCGGGCTGTAAACCACCACTGATGGTAGCTGCCCACCCAGCGCTGTTTTTATGGTTTTCGATACTAATAGCGTTGTCGATGGAAAACTTACTGCTAAACCTGATTTTACCATTGAGGCCGTACCCTAAACTTGTTCTGTTAAAAACGCCCCCTGTGCCTGTAAAAAAATTACCGCCCCATGATAGTTGTTTGGCTTCGTTACTATTCCAAAACGTATATAGGTTAATTCTGCCTTTATTATTAAAAACTCTTCCCGGTACTCTTGCTTCATAAAAATCATGACTGGCAGGGCCCGCATTTATATTTGCGCCAACCCACCACAAATTTTTAAGTTGTGCATTGCTTCTTATATTAAACCCGGCATTTTGATACATGTAATCTCTTCTCTTTAGTATATCAATTGGCGAAACCAGCCGGCTGTACCAAAAACTGCCGTTAAGTCTTAAACGGTTGTACCATTTAGTTGGTTTTGTAAAGTTGTACCCAGCCCACACACCTTGCTCCATTGAGTTGTTGTTGGTAAAATAGCCAAGGTCACTTTTATTGTACTTGCTGTTGGATAATTCCTGGAATACGGAGAAATTAAAACGGCCACTGGTTTTACCAAAATAGATTGAGTGGGCATAGCCGGTAATGGTTTTATTATTAACACCAAACAAATTGCTGATGCTAACATTGCCGCCAACATTCCATGAATTTTTTTTGTTGTTAAAATCAAATAAAGCGGCGGTTACATTGGCATCATAATCTTTACCACTGCGCCATACATTGGTGTTTACGAGGGAGACACTACTGTTGTTTTTTAAAGTTTGATCAAGCACCATTACATTGTAATTGGTAAGCGGATCTGTTTCGTATTTTCGTTCGGTGCCATTGCGGGTATTTTCTATTATAGCGTACTGTGGTTTTGTAATGGCATTAAGGAATCCGATGCCTAAGCCCTTTTGTGTTCGTCCGCTAATTTTTGTTGCGTTCAATAACTTCACTTGCTTCGGATTACTTTTTACAAATTCGTGATCATTTACCGGTGTACCAACGTCACCTGTTTCGTAGTAGTGTAGCGGACCATCATCCACTCGTCCAATGCGCCTGCTGTAAAATAAATTACCCTTACCAAATAAATCAGAACCCTCCGTAAAAAAGGTTCTATTCTCTGCAAACTTTTGTTCAAATGGAGATAAATTTAAAATGCGGTTATCGGTTTGTACCTGTCCAAAATCGGGGATCAACGTCATGTCGAGTGTAAAGGCCTGGTTGATGCCGTATTTAACATCCATGCCGCCATTAAAGCTGCTTGTATTTTTAGCGACAGCGCCGATTGCATTATCATCATGATTTTGGTAGGCAGAAAAATATGGGGAGAACTGCAACCTAAGCGGAGGCTTAATATCCTGCAAACCGGTGAGCATGCCCTCCTGCGTTAAAAATCCGTTTACATTTGGATCAATACTTTGCCAGAATAATTGCTGACCGCTTTTTTGTCTTTTTCGAATGATATTTAATCCCCAGTCCTGTACTTTTTTATTTCCAAAGCGGATGGCAGCATAGGGTAAAAATATTTCAAAAGTCCAGCCGTCGGTATGAATTTTTGCAGCGCTTTTCCATACTGCATTCCAGCTAAAATCTTCATTGTCGCCATTGGTATTGGGAGATTGTTTTGCATCGAACTGTTCTCCTAATGGTGTAGTAAAATATTCAAAACCGTTTAATTTATCATTATAGGTATCCAAAACAATCCCTACAAAATCGTTGTTGCCAAATCCATCCCTGCCTACCAGTTCAGCAGCAATACTGTCTTTAGTTTTTTCATGAAAATACCCTCCAATGTAAATACCCTCATCATTATACAAAAAGTAAACCTCCGATTGGTTGTCAGCAATTTCCGGTATAAATGGAGTAGGTTTTAGCGCAATAAAGTTCGTAGCCACAGCAGCGTGTTTCCATGCATCTTCATTTAAATTTCCGTCAACAGCAATGGAGCTTTTAATTCGTTTGGCCGAAATAGATTTTCTCTCTGTCTGGCAAAAAGCCGATAAAAAAAGCAACAGGCAAATGCAGGTTGCTTTTAATGGTAAAAAGTTCATGAACTGTACAATTTGGTTTCAACCGAAAATAGGCGTAGTATTTTCGGCTACGAAACTAAACGTAGGTACCTTATAATTTGTTACCGTTTATCAAAAGAAAAAATCATTTGGGTTTTTGTTAACAGAAATTTTAAATGAAAAGATCGGTATACAGTTGTGCACCCTGCACTACAGAATACTTACTCAAATCGGTGATGCCTTCCTTTGCTAATACCTGCTCGTCTATAAATGTATTGCCCGTACAGGTAATGGAAGATTTAGATAAAATATAGAATGCGGCATCGGCCATAATATCGGTTGTACGGCTCATGTTCATCAGCATTTGTCCGCCCAATAAATTATTAACAGCAGCAGTGGCGATAGTGGTTCGTGGCCATAACGTATTGGCGGCAACCTGGAACTTTTCGAGCTCTGCAGCAAGGCCCAACGCAATCATGGTCATGTTGTATTTGCTGATGGTGTAGGCAAGGTGATTGGCAAACCATTTCATATCCATATTAATGGGTGGCGACAGGTTGAGGATATGGGCGTTGGTAGATTTTTTAAGATAGGGTATGCAGGCCCGGCTCACCATAAAAGTTCCCCGAACATTTATGTCGTACATCAAATCAAAACGCTTGGGTTCAGTTTTTTCTGTTGTGGTAAGGTTGATTGCTGAGGCATTATTAATAACAATATCAATACCACCAAAGGTTTCAATTGTTTTGTTTACCACATTGTCAATCTGATCTTCAAAACGAATGTCGCATTGCACGGCAAGGGCTTTGCCACCTGCGGCTTCCATTTCGGCAGCTGCAGAAAAAATAGTGCCACCGAGTTTGGGGTTTTCTTCAATGCTTTTACTGGCAATTACAATATTGGCACCGGCTGCGGCCAGTTTTAAACCAATGGCTTTTCCGATGCCTCTTGAGGCACCTGTAATTAGGACTGTTTTGTTTTGAAATGACATAGCAATTTTCTTCAAATCTAGTTAAAAGATATTTTGTAAAAATAAAAGTGGTGTATTTAAAATGGCAGCCATTTATTTATGAACTTAGGGTGGTGGGCCACCGACCACGGATACTGTAGTGGTCTTACAGATAGGTGTGGGACCACCAACAGCCGTATAAAAAAAAATTTTTTCGATAGATTTTAATCGTTTGGTAAAATGGTAATTGTGGGTACTTTAAATGGAATTAATAAAGGAAGAAATTAATTTTACTCGTTCTCAAACATCATTTTTTTTAAGTGCTGGTATTTTTTGGTTGTTAATACCTCCGCTACTTCGCTTTTAGAAAACATTTGTAATAATTGAATTAAAGCTGATGTAAGTTTTGGTAGCTCAACTTTTACTACTTTAAATACAATATCTTCATCAATGCCTCTATAATCGTGGGCCAGTACGTTACGCATATCGGCAATGTTCTGCCATTCCATACTTGGGTTTGTTTGTAATAATTGTTTATCGGTCTTTTTTACTTCTTCGCCAATTGCTATCAGCAAGGTTATAGTTGCATTAAAAGGCATTTGGTCATTGGCTTCTAAAAATTCAAGTGCTGATGTAAATTGTTGCGTATAGTGCATCGCTTTTCGGCTGCTGCAATGGCAGAAACAAGGTATAGTATATTCCTTGAGTTATACATATATCACATTGTGTTGTGCCTTTAGCCAAATCACTTCGTTCATCTTCTTTTTGTTTACCAAATCTATTTTTAAATGTGTTATTGCAGCAAGGTCTCGTTGCAAACCTAAATACTGGTGTAGGTCTAAAAAAGTATCGGGCAATGCTTCATAAAGTACATCTAAATCGCTGGTGGGTGTTTCTTCGCCACGGCTATATGAGCCAAATATACCCAACGACAACAAAGGGTATTTTGCTTTGAGCGTGGGTAAACTGCTTCGTAGTATTTGTATTATTGAGTTCATTGTAACGGGCTTTTAAGCTGTTCTGCTATTAATGCAAGGTAAAGATAAAATGTTTTATGGGTCAGGACTCAATTTGGCATAGTAAAAACGACTCCTGGTTGGATGCTTTAATTGTTGCAAAATACCTTTTTAAAATTTTATGTTGCGTTGTGAGTAATGCAATTGTACTGTATAGAAGCTGGCTGCAGTGGGTTAGTGGATGGTTGTGGACACCCACCACAGTGACCTGTCTTTGCTGCAGCTGGTCAATAGCCACCGACAATTTAAATACACCCAATAAAAGGCGGGCAACCCTTGCAAAACAATAAAAGCAAATAAAAAAGTTAAACAAATGTTTGATTAATATTAAACAAGTGTTTAACTTTGCAAACTTAAATTTTACCTATGATAGATTTTAATGAAAAGCAATTGCAAATCATTGAAACATCGGAGCGGCTGTTTGCACAAAAAGGTTTTGATGCAACTTCTGTGAGGGATATAGCAGAAGAAGCCGGCATCAATGTGGCAATGATATCTTATTATTTTGGCTCGAAGGAAAAATTGATGGAAGCGATTTTTGAAGCTAAAATAGGAAAAGTACAAATGAGGGTAGAAGCATTATTAAAGGATGAAAGTCTGCTGCCATTTGAAAAAATATACACTTTAATAGATGAGCATATTGAAAGGGTTATGCATAGCCAGTATTTTTACAGGATAATGATCAGCGAGCAGCTGACCAATATCAACCCTGCTATTTTGCAGAAGGTAAAACAGCTTAAAGTACGCAATGCAGAATTGATATCCCAACTTATAAAGGAAGGGCAGCAAAAGGGATTTTTTAAGAAGAAGGTAGATGTAGTTTTGATGCTAAACACTATGCTGGGCACTGTTTGGCAGTCTATCATCAGCAAAGAACACTACCGGGAGTTTACCAATAGTCAATTGCTTAGTGACGAAGAATATGAGAATCAAATAAAGAAAAAATTAAGTACACATATCAAAACATTGTTCAAAGCAATACTCACCAATGAAGCATAAATTACTATTCATACTTGCGGGCATCATTAGCGCACAGACATTGATGGCACAGCAAAGCAGAACCATGACCTTAAGAGAAGCCATTGAACTTACCTTGGCTTACAGTAAAACTTTACAATCGGATAAAACTAAAATTGAAGCCGCTACACTTGCTGTAAAAGAAGCGTATGAGAAAAAGTTGCCAGAAGCTGGTGTGACAGCTTCTTATTTGTATTTGCCTTTTCAGCCGAATATAAATTTGCATACCGACTCTGATACTGCTGCCAAAAAAAATAACACACCTAATGTGAATCAGGTGATGTATGGTGTGGCAAATGTATCTGTACCTATCTATACCGGTGGCAGATTAAAATATGGTATTGAGTCTGCAAAATATTTGGAAGAAGCCATCAAGCTGGATGCCGAAAATAACAAGGAGCAGGTGGTTTTAAATGTGGTGTACGCCTGTATTAATTTATATAAAGCATATACAGCTATTGATCTTGTAAAAGAAAATCTTGCTCAATCGCAGCAGCGGCTGAAGGATTTTTACCAACCTAGAGAAGAATGGATTATTGCCCAGGAATGATTTGATGAAGGCCGAACTCCAATCTTCTAATATAGAGCTGGCGTTGCTGGATGCAGAAAGCAATTA
>JANPNY010000210.1:0-3187 GCA_031427745.1 Chitinophagaceae bacterium
GAGCCAACCTGTGCGCCTACATCCCTCCGGCTGGTATCCCAAATCTGAACCTGTGGTGTACCCCTTAAATATATTCCGGCATCGCCCTGTGCAGTGATCTTCCAATCTACATACAATTCAAAATCGCCATATTTAGAGGTAGTTGCTAGGTTATCGCCATGTCCTGTAAAAATAAGTAGTCCATCCCGTACGATCCAATCGCCTTTTGTTTTTTCATTGGCGATCTTTTGCTGGACCTGCAATTCTATGTCCGACATTTTTGCCCGGGTGATTGGATTACCCACGAGCGCCTTCCAACCGGTGATATCCCGGCTATTGAAAAGTGATACAAATCCATTGTCGTAGGGCATTGATGCAATATGAGTTCTAAGGTTGTTAAAAAGCAATGCACTGTCTTCTCCTTTGATAAGCGGAAGTGCTTTTTCCAGTGCTTCCCTAACCGCCTTTCCGGTTATAGACTTGTCTGAAAGTGCTATACGGGCGGCAATTAATGCCGCATCTTCTTTAATAACAGGATCATTAAGGGAGCGACTAACAAACATCAATGTACTGAACCCGGGTATCAGTGCCGCTTCGGCCAGTATTTGCCGCTTTTGCAAAGGGTTTTTAGCAGCATTCATTTTGTCCTCGAGCATTAGTAACTGCTGAACATTATTTGGTTTTACTTTTTTGGTTACTTCTTCCGCCTTAATTTCCGGAATAACGCTGTTCATGTGATCGAGTGCCGCCTGTAGGTGTTGTCTAGCAGGTTCAGATGCTTTTTGCAATCCGTTATTCAAAGCCGTTTGGGAGCTTTCGGTATTGATCTGAGCAAGCGCCCTGGCAGCATTTCCGGCAAAGACCCCATCGTTTAGTAATTGAGCGAGTGCTTTTACCCCGGCATCATCGCCCAATAAGCCGAGTTGTGTAATTATCAAATCCCGCCCAAAAAATGATTTTACATAGGCAAGGGCATTTGATAAATGGACAGCGGCTTGCTTTTTCTTTTCCAAATCTCCTGCAATATGGTTCACGTAAGCACTCAATGCGCAGGTTGCTTTTGTTTGTAACGAATCGTTATTATCAAGCATGGATAGCAATGTTTTCCAGTTTGATTTATTCCAGGATTGCATGGCAGCAAGTGGTCCATTTGCATCAACCCTATGTTGGTAAGGAAAAAACCGGATGGTGCTGGTTACAGATTCCTTTTGAGCTGCAGCGTAAAAAGATGATGTGACTACAAAAAGTAGTATAAAATATATTTTTTTCATTCGTTTATTATTATTGAATCTTAACCAATTGATATAAATGAAAGACAAGCAGCCTTTTGATAATTTTATTTATCCTGTTTTATAATATCTGCATAAAACAATCAACCATACCTATTACATATGCCAGGGCGAGCGCATCGGCGGATTGATCATTCGGTTAGCCTCGTCATCGTTGATAAATAGTTGCGTCACCGGATCAAAGCGAAGCGACCTTCCCAGTTGCAAAGCAATTTTTCCCATATTGATGATGGTACAAGACCTGAAACCATTGGATTCATTCAACGCAAAAGGGGTGCGGTATTTCACCGAATCGAGGAAGTCGGTAACCTGCGGCACAGGATCGGGCATCATTGCTAATTTCTCCTTAAGATTTGGAATGGTTGATTTAAAGCCAGCAAATAGTTTGCCTCCGGGCCCCTCAATATAAGCCGACTCCGGATCTTTTTGCTTCACCATCCAAAATGATTCTGCAACCATCTTCGTAGGTAAAGGTTAATTTCCTAAATGTGCCACATGCATCGGGATGTTGCTGTTCTGCATCTACTTCTACCAGTACAGGGTTTGTATGATCTTTCCCTAAAAAATATTGGATGGGGTCAATATAATGTTGTCCCATATCGCCCAGTCCTCCACCATCATAATCCCAGTAACCCCGGAAGGTGCCATGCACCCGGTGGGGATGGTACGGCTTAAAAGGAGCAGGCCCAAGCCAGCGTTCATAATCCAGCTCTGGCGGAACAGGCTGTGTTTCCAGTTGTGTTTTTCCAACCCAGTAAAACTTCCAGTCGAACCCCGTTGTTTTACTAACGGTAACAGTTAGTGGCCATCCTAACAATCCCGACTCCACCAGTTTTTTTATTGGTTTCACGGTGGTATTCATTCCATAAAAGTTATCCGAAAATCTGAACCAGGTATTGAGGCGAAACATTCTGCCATATTGTTTAACTGCATCCACTACCCTTTGTCCCTCGCCGATGGTACGGGTCATCGGTTTTTCACACCAGATGTCTTTGCCTGCCCTGGCTGCCTCAACAGCCATAATGCCGTGCCAATGGGGCGGCGTGGCAATGTGTACGATATCAACTTCGGGCAATGCTATCAGGTCGCGGTGATCATGAAAGGTTTTTACACCACCGCCAATCACCTTTTCTGCTGCCTGTAAATGCAAATTATCTACATCGCAAATGGCCACTACCCGGGTACCGGCATAAGGAATATGTCCCATGCCCATACCGCCTACGCCAATGATCCCTTTGGTAAGCTGATCACTGGGCGGTATAAAACCCCTTCCAAGCACGTGCCTTGGTACAATGGAAAACCCTGCAATGATAGCTGCTGAAGTACGTAGAAAACGACGCCTGCTTTTTTGATCGATTGATTTTAGTTCTTTCAAAATTTCACAAATTTAAAATTAGCAAACTTGTTTTTATTAATTGTTACCAGTAGTCCATTTCAATAGTTTGGGCTAAAATGAAACAATGGATTTAACCGGCCATTAAACTTACATTATATTGACCAGTAACTTTTTATTTCGACAGATTTTTTTTAAAAATTGTGTTGAATGATTACTACCTACTCAGCATACGCCAATGCTGGTCATTTGACTGGTCTCAAAACGCTAGTTCAAGCTATGCCCTTTAGGGCAAGGCTTTAGCTTCTACAAATCTAACGTAATTTTAGAGTATGGAAAATGTACGAAAGGGTAGTCATACTATCCATCAATTGCACGTTCATTTGGTTTGGAGTTCAAAGTATCGTTATGAAGTATTGCGTGGTGATATTTAAATTCGTTGTACAGATTTAATTCGTCAAAGCTGTGATAGCTTGGACATACAGATATTAAAGGGTGTTGTTAGTAAGGATCATATCCACCTTCATTTAAGCTATGCTCCGAAATTAAGTATGAGTGAAATACTGAAACGATTAAAAGGTCGAAG
>JANPNY010000211.1:0-1994 GCA_031427745.1 Chitinophagaceae bacterium
CAGCACCGGGATTATTATTATGTGGAAGATACGGAAGGGCATCGTTACTGGTTGTTCCGTTCCGGGCATTATGACATTGCAAAATCTTATCAATGGTTTATTCATGGTTTTTTTGCATAAATGATAAGTAGCATGAATTATACAGAATTACAGGTAACCTCCAATTTCAGTTTCCTCCGTGGTGCTTCTCATCCGGAAGAACTGGTAGAACAAGCCGTAGCGTTGGGTTATACGGCTATTGCCATCACCGACAGAAATAGTTTTGCAGGCATCGTCCGTGCGCATGTTGCTGCGAAAAAAAATGGTATCCGTATTATTGTTGGCAGCAGGCTCGATTTACTGGATGGCATTTCTCTGCTTGCCTATCCAACTACTATCCAAGCTTATACCCAATTATCTAACCTGTTAACATTGGGAAACCGCCGGGCAGAAAAAGGCAAATGTCATCTTTATAAAAAAGATGTTTACCAATTTGCAAAAGGTATAAAATTTATTATGCTGCCACCCGAAACATTGAATGAGTTATTTGAATTTGATAATTCCTTTTTAATTGCTGCTGAAGAATACAAGCAAGCTTTGGGAGATGATTTGTATATCGCCGCAAGCCGGCGTTACCAGGGTGATGACAGTAAATATTTATACAGGCTTGCACAACTATCAGCCCAATTAAACATACCAATGGTTGCCACCAATGATGTGCATTACCATGAACCTTTAAGAAGACAGTTACAGGATATTGTAACCTGCATACGGGAAAAATGCACCATCCATACCGCAGGTTATTTGCTGCATCCCAATGCTGAAAGATATTTAAAACCATCCACTGAAATGTTTCGGTTGTTTATGCAATATCCGGATGCAATACAGCGTACGCAGGAGATTACAGCAGCCTGTACTTTTTCTCTGGACGAATTAAAATATGAATATCCTGTAGAGCTAACAACAGAAGGTCGTACACCGCAACAAGAAATAACTTATTTAGCCTGGGAAGGCGCCCGGCAAATTTATGGAGCGGCATTGCCGGAAAAAATAAGCAAAGCCATACAACATGAGTTGATGCTGATTGAGGAAATGAATTTTGCAGCTTATTTTCTTACGGTGTATGATATTGTCCGCTTTGCCCGAAAGCAAGGAATCCTTTGCCAGGGACGTGGCTCCGCTGCCAACTCCACCATTTGTTTTTGTTTGGGTATTACTTCTGTTAACCCTATTAAATTCGATTTACTTTTTGAACGTTTTATTTCATCTGCCCGAAACGAGCCCCCGGATATTGATGTTGATTTTGAACATGAACGCCGGGAAGAAGTAATGCAGTATGTGTTTAAAAAATATGGGCGGGATAGGGCAGCCATTGTAGCCACCGTAACGCAACAACACCAGAAAGGTGCTATCAGGGATGTTGGCAAGGCAATGGGTTTATCAGTAGATACCATAAGTAAATTATCAGGTTCCCTGTGGGAGTTTACAGATGCATGGTTTAAAGGCAAACAATTAACCGAACAGGGTTTTAATCCTGCTGATAAACACCTCCATAAAGTGCTTGAACTCACCAGGGAGTTTATGGGGTTTCCCCGACAGCTTGGGCAGCATACAGGTGGTTTTGTAATTACCAATGGCAAGCTATCTAACCTATGCCCCATTATGAATGCACGAATGGCTGATCGTACCTGTATTGAATGGAATAAGGATGATATTGATGCACTCGGCTTTATGAAAATAGATGTGCTGGCATTAGGCATGCTCACCTGCATACGCAAAGCATTTGATATTGCTAAAGAAAATTATGGGCTTGATTTAACACTGGCAAATATTCCACAGGATGATCCTGCTGTGTACGAAATGATTTGCCATGCAGATACCATTGGTGTTTTTCAAATTGAAAGCAGGGCACAGCAAAGTATGTTACCCAGACTAAAACCACGTTGCTTTTACGACCTGGTAATTGAAGTAGCCATCGTAAGACCCGGCCCTATACAAGGCGATATGGTACATCC
>JANPNY010000212.1:0-2442 GCA_031427745.1 Chitinophagaceae bacterium
GCTGTTGGCATCCATTACTTTTAACAGTGCGGCCCTAAAATTGGTGACGGCAGAATGCTTTCCTTTTTCTCTGAGTTGCTGCACAAATAAACCCCATGCTGCATGTAATTCTTCTTCGGTTAATGGCCTGGCTGGTTCTTCACCTGCTTTATTTTGATTGGCAATTTTTTGCCGGATGTTTTTTAAGGAACCAAGCGAACTGGAACCAGTGGTTGAAGCATGGGTGCTAACGGATGAAGGTTGTGGGCTGCTTTTTACGATGTTTACAATGGGTTCCTCAATGATCAGCTTTGCTTCTGCCAATGGCAGGTAATTGGTCGATTGAACCTTATCAGTGTAATTACCTACTTGTCCGCCTGTATTTGCAGGCTTTGTTTCAACAACTGTTATTCGCTTAATGGGTAATGCTTTAAAGGCTACTGTTTTAACTGAATCAAGCAGTTTTTTTTTATTAAGAATGCCCTCATGGCCGGTTAGTTCCAATGCCTGCGCCAGGTAGCAAAGTTTGATGATGCTGAGCTCCACATGCAGGCGTTTATTGCGAGCCTGTTTAAAATTTATTTCTGCCTCATTTAAAATATTGAGTGCGCTGATGATATAGGCAACAGCCGTTTTTTGAGCTGCCTGCACATACAATGGTTTAAAATCTTCTGCTACTTCCAGCAACATGGCTACCCTTGCATCTTTACTAACCAGCAGGTTGCGTAAAAATTCTGCAAGTCCATTCAGCACGGTATCTCCTTCAAAACCTTTGCTGTTTATCTCATCGTACATCAGCAGGGCGCTGCTTAAATCCTGCGACTGCAAAAAATCAAGCAGCTTAAAATAATAGGCTTCATCCAAAATATTCAGATGCTCCAGCGTATTTTGGTAAGTAACTGCACCATTGGTAAAACTCACGATTTTATCGAGGATGCTCAACGAATCCCTCATGCAACCTTCACTTTTTTGAGCAATTACATGTAGTGCAGTTTTTTCTGCCGTGATGCCTTCTTTATCACATATTTCCTGCAGGTGATCTACCGTATCGTGGTTGGTGATACGCTTAAAATCAAATATCTGGCATCGGCTTAATATTGTTGGAAGAATTTTGTGTTTTTCAGTAGTTGCTAAAATAAAAATTGCATAGGGAGGGGGCTCTTCCAATGTTTTTAAAAAAGCATTGAAGGCAGATGTCGTGAGCATATGTACCTCATCTATCACATACACTTTATATTTTCCGGCCTGTGGACCAAACCTAACAGTATCAAGGATTCCTTCTCTTAAATCTTCTACTTTGTTGTTGCTGGCTCCATCCAGTTCAAAATAATTTAAAGATGCCCCAGCATCAAAAGATACACAGCTGTTGCACACATTGCAGGCTTCTCCATCTTTGGTTTGATTTTCGCAGTTGATGGTTTTGGCCAATATCCTGGCGCAGGTGGTTTTGCCAACACCTCTTGGTCCACAAAAAAGGAAGGCATGCGCCAGCTGGTTATTTTTAATGGCATTTTTTAAAGTAGTGGTAATATGCGATTGCCCCACCACTGTTGAAAAAATTTGGGGCCTGTATTTTCTTGCTGATACTACAAAATTTTCCATGAGGCTGCAATTTACAGTTATTTAAGATTTTATAGAGCTGCATTTCTACACTAACCTTCCGGCATTTGTTTAATTTTAACTTGAAGAGCCTGGTGAACGCTGTCGAAAATTAACCAACTACCGGATGCCGTTTAAACTCCTTTATCCTGTCAAACAAATAACGGTAAGTTACCAGGTTACGGCTTCTGAAAGTATCACCAAAATTTTCTGCAACGTTGATCATTTTGGGGTTAAAGTCGCCAATCCATTGCATTTCATAGGCTGTATAGATACAGTTTGGAACCTGCACAATTTTTTGTGATTCGCCTATGATGTAAGCATCCAATCCCTTGCCCTGCCATTCCTGTACAATGCCAAATACAAGGCCGGTAAATTTTTTGGCTGGTTTAAATTTTTGCAGATATAAAAAATAAAGCTTTTGCAACAGCCCGAACTGCCCGTTCATGTGTTTAAAATATTGGTTAAGATCGGGCAGGTTTAAAAAAATGCCAATGGGCTCGTTTTTATGATAGGCAAAATAAATAATGCTTTCATCTATTACAGGCTTCATTTTTTTAAAAAGGATAATTACCTGCTCTACGTTCATTTGCTTTAGTCCACCATGGCCAGCCCATGCTTTATTGTAAACAGTTGTAAAGTCTGCAGCAAATTTTTCCAGTTGATTTTTTTTGATTGTTTTAAAACTCAAGTCCGGGTCTGCAGCGAGTGCATTATGCCGTTCAAAAATTTTGGGCGAGAGTTGTTTTTGCGGATCTATACCAAAACAAATTTGGTTAAAAAAAAGTTGAAAGCCATAGTTCTCAAAAAGCGTAGCATAATAGGGCGGATTGTAATTCATACAATAGAGTGGTTCGCTAAAGC
>JANPNY010000213.1:0-1797 GCA_031427745.1 Chitinophagaceae bacterium
GGGCAGGACAAGCATTGCTGGGCTTTTGTTTGTTAACTTTTACTTTTTTATCTTTAATCATCAGCGGTTCCGGGCAGGACAAGCAATGAATGCCACACCTGCAGCAATACCTGTTCGTTAGCTGTTATTCTACACGACCACTCTGCAAATTCAAGCAGACAGACGAAAGCTCGACAAAAACTGTTATTTTAGCGGGCAAAATATTAACGCAAAGATTTAGATGAAAAATAAGCACGTAAATTTTATATCGGACGACCATTTATTAAGCTGCATTGGCAATCTTCATAATAAGGCATATTTAAAAGCCAAAAACAATATCACCAAAAAGAATTTCTATACCAATAAGGTTGACACAATTAAATTAACCTTTGATTCAAAATTCAATGACATTGACGAGGAAAGCCTTATCACCTCTGAAATTTTACGGCAAATAGATAAATCCATCAATAATTCTATTGGCACTTTTCATGAACAGGTTTTGGGTGGCATCAATCAAAGGATTTGAAGTTGGCAATTTAAGTGGCTTTGACATCAAAGCCAATGACAATACTTTATTTGCCGACATCAAAAACAAACACAACACAATGAAAAGCAGTGCAGCCGAAGCTCTGTTTCAAAATCGGAAATATCATTACTAAAAAACAAGCGTTATGAAAGATATATATCTACAAACAAAAAGCAAAAGCCCAATGATATATTGGCTAAACGAAGAGGATGTGCAAAATGTAGCTAAAGATGAATTAGGAAGGGAGTTAACACATGATGAAATCAAAAAAATAATTGAGCCAATTAGTAAAAATATAGATTGGACGGATGCAATCAGTATTGCGATTGACCAGCATATTAAAAATCCTCAAACCATCTCTGGTTAATGGAAATATGCTCTCTCAATTCTATATCAACACCTAAGTTTAATTCTTTCAGTTTTTCAGCAATTTTTTCACCATCCATCAAATCAATTGCAGGAGCACCATCTCTATTAGCTTCTCTAATGGCATCTCTTGTAAATGTTCCAGTTGTGATGAAAAGCCCTTTGTCAGTCCTACCAACCATGGCACCTCTAAAGTCTCTTATTTCACTTGAAGAAACTTTGCCTTTATATCTTTTGCATTGGAATATGATGTGAAAACTGAGAATCCCATTAATTTTTGCAATACCTCTTCCATCAATTCCACCATCACCGGTTTTGCCTATAACTTCTACTTGAGAGAATCCTTTTTCTCTTAATATTCTCTGGATAAGCCTTTCAAAAGAACTTGGTGATAGGCGTTCTGTAATGATGTCAATCACCTCTTTTTTCCATTTTTCGGTTTCAGTTACTTCTTCTTCTGCTTCCTGCTCTTCAACTTTCTTAATTTTGGTTTTGGATTCATTTGAAACATTGATTAGATTATCACCATTGAGAACCCAAATTCCCTTTCCCCCTTTGGCTAATATTCCCTTGTTTTTTAAAACCGTCCTCACCCAAGCCAAATTATACTGTAATTCTGATTGACCAGTTTTACCATCTATGACTTCCAATAAAGAATCACTTAGTTGCAAGTCTTCAACAATTGTTTCATAAATTTCGTCCGTATTTGCTGAGCCTCCAAGCTTTTTAATTGCTTCAATTGTTGGAGACATTAATTCATTTCGTGTTGGTAGATTTTTCATTAAACTGATAATAGTTGTTTAAAAACTTAACTAATGAGTAGCCAATTTCGGTCGCAAAGTTAACTGGAAAAGTGGCTGCAATTTGTTTGTATTGTTGAGCAACTGAACCTTCAAACTTCCAATCGTCAGGAAAAGTTTGAATTC
>JANPNY010000214.1:0-2922 GCA_031427745.1 Chitinophagaceae bacterium
TTAAGTATCATGGCGAGCCGGCCGACGGCCTTCACATAGGGCCAACAAAACATGGAGACCGATCTTTTTTTAGCGATAACTGGCCCAACAAAGCAAGAAATTGGTTACCGGTAATCGATCATCCCTATGATAAAGCTACCTGCGAATTTATTATAAAGGCACCGCTACATTACAAAGTGGTGGCTAATGGTTTATTAATGGAAGAGTCTATTATCAACGATTCTACCAGGCTAACCGATTGGAAACAATCTGTACCAATTGCACCCTGGTTATATACCGTAGGAGTAGCCAATTTTGCAGTTCAATATGTTGATAGGTTTGATAATAAATCGATTGAATCCTGGGTATATTCAAAAGATAGAGTTGCAGGCTTTTATGATTTTGCAGTCCCAACCAAAGAGGTGTTAACCTTTTTTTTCGATTACATCGGCCCTTATGCTTACGAAAAGCTGGCAAATATTGAATCTCCTGTAGTTAGTGGCGGTATGGAAGCAGCGTCTGCCATCGGGTACTCGGATAAACTGGTTACAGGTGACAGATCTGAAAGAACAAGGAATGTTATTATTCATGAGCTGGCACACCAATGGTTTGGGAATAGTATTACTGAAAACACCTGGGATGATGCATGGCTTAGCGAAGGCTTCGCAACCTGTTTTACGATGTTGTTTATTGAACATCAATACGGCAGAGCAGCTTTTTTAAGTGAATGGGAAAAAGCAAAACAATCGTTTTATAAATATTATGCAAAGGATTCAACTTATTCGATTGTAACAAACAGAACCGCAGAAGAAGGGCCAGTTACCAATACAGTTACCTATCAAAAAGGTGCATGTGTATTACTCATGTTAAGAGATATGATGGGGGAAGCTGCTTTTAAAAAAGGGATTCAATTGTACTATAAAAAGTATATGAATTCCAATGCATCTACCAGCGATTTTCAATTAGAAATGGAAAAAGCTTCCAAACTGGATTTGACTGCTTTTTTTAATCAATGGCTGCACAGGGGTGGATTAATAAAACTGCAGGCAGGATGGAAATATGATTCCATAAAAAAGCAACTTACCATAACAATTAATCAGCTGCAAAAACAAGATGAGTTGTATAGTTTCCCGCTGGATATAGCTGTTAAAATACCAGGAAGTAATATACCGCTTCTTAAAAAAGTCAATATCAAAAACCAAATAGAAAGATTTGTTTTTTCCATAGTGAAAAAACCGCTATCAGTAGAACTTGACCCCCGAAAAGTTTTATTATCGACGATCGAATTAGTAGAAACTGAATAATAATTTGCATTTTCTAATACCCAACAAACGCCGGACCTTATTGGCATGAAGAAACCTTTTTCTACATGGGGTCTCCTTTTTATTCATACAAGAATGGTTTAACCAAAGAATAAAAATAATCACTATTGTCCGACTAAAAAAAGTTGAATTTATTAATACTCTTTGTGGTCGCAGGTTCTAAGCCCCCTCTGCCTTTGGAGAGGGGGTTGGGGGTGAGGTCAGGCTGGGTAAGTGTTTGAAAGCTTGTGTCGGACAACAATGAAAGATAATTTAAAAAAATAATTGTCAATTTTACAAATAATTTTATATTTGGTAAATAATTGCTGCTGTATATGAATGATCAATTTGTAATAGGAGTCGATTACGGAACAGATTCAGTTCGCTCCATAATCGTAAATGCATTAAATGGAAAAGAAGTTGCTGCTTCCGTTTTTTATTATCCCCGCTGGAAAAATGGTTTGTATTGCAATGCATCCCAAAATCAATTTCGGCAACATCCGCAGGATTACATAGAGGGCCTGCAATACAGCATTAAAAACTGTTTGCAGCAAGCCGGAACTGAAGTGGCTGCCAACATTAAGGCCATCTCTGTAGATACAACCGGCTCAACCCCGGTGGCGGTTAACAAAGCTGGAACCCCTTTGGCGCTTTTACCTGAATTTGAACAAAACCCCCATGCCATGTTTGTATTGTGGAAAGATCATACCGGTACAGGTGAAGCTGCAGAAATTAATGCGCATGCAACAAAATTTCCGGTTAATTATCTTCAGTATGTAGGGGGAATTTATTCTTCCGAATGGTTTTGGGCCAAGCTGTTGCATATTTTGCGGGCAGATAAAAAAGTATGTGACGCCACTCATTCATGGGTAGAGCATTGCGATTGGATTCCCTATTTATTAACTGGCGGAAATGATGTTAGTAAACTGAAACGAGGTGTATGTAGTGCCGGTCATAAGGCTTTGTGGAGTAAAGAATATGATGGCTTGCCACCCAATGATTTTTTTGCAACACTAGATCCATTGCTGGATGGGTTCACAGAAAAGCTTTTTACAGATACCTATACGTCCGACCAATCGGTGGGTAACCTTTCTGCAGAATGGGCACAAGAACTCGGCCTTTCAACCAACGTTGTAATTGGAGCAGGTGCATTTGATGCTCATATGGGTGCAGTAGGTGGTCAAATTGAACCCTATCATTTAAGTAAAGTAATGGGCACTTCTACCTGCGATATGCTGGTGGCGCCTATGGCCGAAGTAGAGGGTAAACTGATTAAGGGTATTTGCGGGCAGGTGCCCGGTTCGGTAATTCCCGGTATGATGGGCATGGAGGCTGGTCAGTCTGCTTTTGGTGATGCCTATGCCTGGTTTAAAAATATCCTTGCCTGGCCTCTACAGCAGTTATTGCCACAATCAAAAATTATCGATGCCGCAACTACAGTAAAACTAATTGAAGAAGCAACCAATAATATTATTTTTGAGTTGAGTAAAATGGCGGAACAAATAGTGCCGGATGAAAATAGTGAGCTGGCGGTTGACTGGCTAAACGGGCGTCGTACTCCAGATGCCAACCAGTTATTAAAAGGCGCTTTAATGGGGCTTAACCTGGGCACGGATGCTCCAAAAATATTCCGGGCAATAGC
>JANPNY010000215.1:0-1847 GCA_031427745.1 Chitinophagaceae bacterium
GTAGGTTTAGCTGGCTTTTTACTCATCCGTCTTCTATGGTAATTTTTGTATGTCAATCTTTTAAAACATCATAAAAACAAACACCATGAAAAAGAACATGCGCTTTCCATTTGCAGCATTTACATTGGCTGTAGTGTTTGCTACAGGCTGTAACACTGCAGCTCCGGCAAAAGAAGAAACGGTGGCACCAATTGCAACAGTAGCCACAGCAGTTACCAATCCAAACTTTAGCATTGCCCCGGTTGAATATGCATCGCTAAGTGAACAGTCACTAATGCATTTGGCAAAATTTGAGTTTGATGCATTTGAAGCAACACTTGCAGATAATGTGATGTATACATTTCCGGATGGAGATGTGGATACCCGTACCAAACTGGAAGGAAAAGCTGCCGTAGTGGCCTGGTGGAAAGGTTGGAAAGAAAAATCCGGCATTGAATCTATGACCATGACAGAGTTCAATCATTTTCCCCTGAATGTAACAGCACAACCAAAAGGCGGTGCCTTAATGGGTAACTACGACTTTGTTTATTTCTCCAACAAAATGGTTTTTGCCGGCAAGCCCGTTGCACTGCGAATGAATTTTGCCATTCATTTTAATGCCGATAAAAAAATTGACCGGTACATAACTTATTACGATAGAAGTGTGATTATAAAAGCCACCGGCAAAAATATATTGGAAGAAATGAAGCAAAAAAAATAACCACATCCATTAATCAACTTTATTAAATAAATCTCACACAAAACGTAAATATTTCTATAACCAAAAAACAACCAACATGAAAAACAAATTTTTATTTGCAGCAAAGACGCTATGTATGATGTGTATGCTGCTACCTATTATTGGCATCTGCCAAACCAAAAATGTAGTGACAGCTCACCGTGTTTTTCCAAAAATCGATAAACGACTGGAGTTTGAAAAAGCCCTTTCGGTACATGCACAAAAATATCATACCGGCGATTTTATGTGGCGTGTATTTGCAATTGAGTCGGGCCCAGATGCAGGCGGCTATCATATTACAGAAGGGCCCACAAGTTGGGAGGCATTAGATACAAGAGGTAATCTGGGCGATGAACATAATATAGACTGGAATAAAAATGTGACTGTTTATCTGACCGACCGCTCGAGCGTTAGTTATTCAGTTTACCAGGACTCATTGAGTACAGTTGCATTGGGTGATTTTTCAGACAAAATAGCCATTGCACATATTTACCCAAAAGTTGGTAAAAATTTTAAAGTGCGCAACCTGATTAAAAAATTAAGATCAAGCTGGATGGCAGACGGTTCCACCATTGCTGTGTATGCCGCTAATTCTTCCGGTCCTGCACAGTTTACAATTGTAACAAGGTATAAGCAGGGCCTCAAAGAAAAAGCACAAAATTTCCGCAAACCATTTAAAGGAACTTTTGAAAGTGTAAACGGCGAAGATTCTTACGACGATTACCTTGATCAAATGGGTGAGTATGTAGATAATGTTTGGAGCGAAATGCTTTTTCTCCGAAAAGATTTAGGTTCTAAATAATAATAAAATACTAACAATGCCTCACCTCTAATAAAAAGGGGTGAGGCATTGTCGAAAATTTGTAACCAACAATTCCCAAAAATAAAAACATAAAAAAATGAAATCATTATCAATTGTTACAGCATGCTGCAGCTTGTTCTTTTTTACAGCCTGCAACAGTGGCGGTGAAAAAGCAACTACCACCGAAACCACCGACACTGTAAAAGCTGCTCCTGTTGCTGAAGTAAAACCTGCAGCCTTTAAACCTTTCGACATGGTGGAGATATCCCATGTGGTAAAAGATTATGCAAAATGGAAACCTGCTTTTGATGCAGACTCCACAGCAAG
>JANPNY010000216.1:0-6838 GCA_031427745.1 Chitinophagaceae bacterium
TGCTTTTATAATATCCGGATTTACATACCAGCCACAATCCATTACGGCCACTACTTTATCAATCGTTACTTTTCCATCCTCTTTTCGGGAAACCTTTACTGCCTCCCCAACAATTGTTTTAAAACATTCTGTGATGGCAACTCCCCATCCTTCATTTTTACCACGGGTTTTCCAGCCGGTTTTCTCCTCCAGTTTATCAATCAATGCCTGGTAACGTTCGCCTGCATGGCTTCTCCTGAAGTCCAATGGATCTTTACCAGCTTCATGCGCCAACTCATCAATAAAACTTTCAAAAGCAAATCCATTGGTACTTGAATAAACCGAACGCCACCACATTACCGGTACCACAGCATCAGTGGGTATATCAGCAAAACTATAGTTAGGGATCGATTCAAAATAGGTTTCTAATAAACCTTCTGTAGTGCTGCTGTTGAAAATCTTTTTATTGGCTCCCGGCCACTGATGATCCATATTTTGAGCAGACATCTTTACTTGAAATGCAGCCATTTTTCCATCTTTCAAACCTGCCTTGCATCCATAAACTGCCCCTGGTCTAAATGGCCCCTGAGACATATCATCCTCTCTTGTCCATACCACCTGCACCGGTGCCTTAATTTCTTTAGAGATTAAAACAGCTTCGGTTGTATAATCAGTAAATGCTTTTCTGCCAAAGCCTCCACCTAAAAAAGTCATATTTACTGTTACATTTTCAGCCGGTATTTTTAATCGGTCACTAATATCTTTTTGTATCCAGTCTGGCCCCTGTATGGGTCCCCATATTTCACATTTATCTCCCTGTACATGGGCAATACAGTTTAAAGGTTCCATGCAACTGTGCGATTCGTAAGGCGTTTCATAAATTGCCTCTACTTTTTTTTCTGCTTCACCAAAAGCATAGTCAAAATCACCACCCGTGCGCTGCGATAAAGTTTTTTGCGTAAGATTTGCCTTCATGCGATCGTACAACTGGGTAGAGCTTACATGTTCAAATCCATCATCATCCCACTCCACTTTCAACACTTTTCTTGCCTGCATTGCCGCCCACAAATTATCTGCCACTACAGCAACCCCATGCCTTGTTGTACCAAATACCGGCATTTCAACCTTTATTACATGCTTTACGCCGGCTATTGCTTTCGCCGCTGTATCATCAAAACTTTTTATTTTTCCCATAAAGCGTGGGTTGCGTTCCACCACTGCGTACAACATGCCCGGCAGTTTTTTATCCAACCCAAATACGGCCTTACCATTTGTTTTTAACGGCGTATCCTGCCTTGGCATTGGCTGCCCGATGATGGTATAATTCTTTCTTTCTTTTAAGGCAATATTTGTTGGTGGCTTTAGTTTGGAAGCTTCTTCTGCAAGGTCGCCATAGCCAATTTTTTTACCCGTTGGGCGGTGAATAACTTCACCCGCTTTTGCGTAACAATCGCTTTTATTTACGGCCCATTTATTGGCGGCTGCCGTTACCAGCATCTCTCTTGCAGTAGCTCCTGTAAGCAGCAATGCTTTGTATGATCCTCTCACAGTGGAGCTGCCGCCGGTTATTTGGCTGCCATATTTACTTTGATCTCCGGTAGCAAACACAATATTCACTTTATCTAAATCCACTTCCAGTTCTTCTGCAATAATCTGCGGCACCGATTGAAAAGAACCTTGTCCCATTTCTGAACGGTGATTGACCAATGTAACCAGCCCCGTTTTATCAATGGAAATCCAGGAAGTTAGTTCAACACCCATATGCGCTGCTCCTTTTCCGGTTAAAATGGAGGCAGCACCTTTTGCTGCAGCAGGAAAATAAAACCCAATGGTAAAAGCCGCTCCTGTCATAGAAGAAAGGCTGATAAATTTTCTCCTGGAAATATTTTTTGTATTGCTGTTCATGGCAAATAATTTTTTTAATGAGAAGATGGATTGGCCATAATTGCTGCCGCTGTTTTTATTGCTTTGCGTATTCTTACATAGGTACCACAGCGGCAGATGACTCCCTGCATGGCGGTATCAATATCTTTATCCGTTGGGTTAGGATTCTTTTTTAGCAAGGCAGTTGCAGCCATTATTTGCCCGCTTTGGCAATAGCCGCATTGTGGCACCTGTTCCTTAATCCAAGCTTGTTGTACGGGGTGGGTGTTATCTTCCGGCAAGCCTTCTATGGTGGTTATTTGCTGGTTAACAGCAGCAGCAACCGGGATAGAACATGCACGTACAGGATTGCCATTCAAATGCACCGTGCAGGCGCCGCATTGTGCAATGCCGCAGCCGTATTTGGTTCCGGTAAGGTTAGCCAAATCACGAATGGCCCATAGCAGCGGCATTTTAGGATCCGCCTCTATATTGTAAATTTTACTGTTGATGGAAAGTTTGTAGGCAGCCATGTTGGAGATTTTTGTACTGGCAAATTACAAAAATCCTTTTCGTAAAAATAAATTAATTTATCATCAACACATTTTGAAACTTTTTACAGGTAATTTCATTGTATAGAAATGAAAGAAATAAAAGACATTATAGCCGCTTACTACAATTCCCTGCAACAAGGAAGGCAAACTGCATTGGCAACCGTTGTTCATTTGGAAGGATCGTCTTACAGAAGACCGGGGGCAAGAATGCTGATTGCAGATAACGGACAATTGACGGGTGCCATCAGCGGAGGTTGCCTGGAGGGGGATGCATTGCGAAAAGCATTACTGGTAATGGCCGAACAAAAACCAATGTTGGTAACTTACGATACAATGGATGAAGATGACGCCAAATTTGGTGTGGGACTGGGTTGTAATGGAATTATACAGGTTTTAATTGAACCAATTAATATGAATGAGACCACCAATCCTATACAATTGCTGGAAGAAATAGTGGAAAAAAGACAGCAGGCTGTATTGGTTACCCTTTTTTCTTTACACCAAAAAAAAAATACACAACAAGGAACCTGCCTTTTATTAAAGGAAGATGGTTCTATTATTAAAAAAAACAATCACTTACAACTGAACGATATTTTACTGGCTGATGCTACATTGGCTATGGAAAATAAACAGTCTGTTTTTAAAAGCTACGTTACTCCCCAAAAAGAGGTTACCGCTTTTATTGAAATGATTCAACCTGCTTTATCATTAATAGTGATTGGTGCTGGTAATGATGTAATACCACTGGCCAAAATGGCCGACATTCTTGGTTGGGAGACTACAGTTATTGATGGCCGTGCGGCCAATGCCAATAAAGACAGATTTGAAACTGCCTGCAAAATAATTGTGGCGAAACCGGAAAACGTTTTATCCCAGATAAGTATTGACAGGCAGACCGTTTTTTTATTGATGACCCATAATTTTAATTATGACAAGGCCATGCTGAAAGAGCTGATACAAAGAGACATTGTGTTTATTGGTATGCTGGGACCCATAAAAAAACTGGAAAGAATACTAAATGAATTTAAAGAAGAAGGCCTTGAACTGAATGAGCAACAACGAGCCGTTATTCATAGCCCGGTTGGTTTGGATATTGGAGCAGAAACTCCTGAAGAAATTGCTTTGTCAATAGTAGCAGAAATAAAAGCAGCACTAGCTGGTAAGAAGGGAAAACCATTGAAAGAGTTTTCAACAACCATCCATGCCCGGGAAGCTACCATAATTGAGGAAGTAAGATTAACTTCGGGCTCTTAAAAAAAATCAATAATTATTTCCGGTAACAACGATACTAAATTTTCTTGCGGCCTTGTTTTGCTGGCTGCCGGTGCTTCAAACAGGTTGGGCAGACCAAAACAATTATTGCCCTACAAAGGCACAACGTTGCTGAAACATGCGGTACAACTGGCGGTGGATGCAGTATTAAACCCAATAGTAATTGTAATGGGTGCAAATGAAGGGTTAATGACTAAAGAAATAAAAGAAAGCCAGGCAACCATTGTAATAAATAATGTATGGGAAGAAGGCATGGCATCTTCTATTAGAATTGGGTTGCAAAAGATGCTGGAGCTGGAGCCGGGTATAAGTAAAGTGATAATGATGGTTTGCGATCAGCCCTATGTTACTGTTCAATTATTACAGGATTTAATTGCGAAACATACTGAAACCGGCAAGCCAGTTATTGCCAGCAATTATAAAAACAATGTAGGTACGCCGGCATTATTTGATGCAACAGTTTTTAACGAATTGATGCAACTGAAAGGAGATTCCGGCGCAAAGAAAATATTAAACAATCATCCGGAATGGGTGGCGGCTATTGAATTTCCGTTGGGAGAAATTGATATTGATACGGAGGAAGATTACAATGAATTACTGAGTAATAATTAAATGACGCATTTAAAAAAACCAGTTCAATAAAGCTGAAAAAGTACAAGAGAGTGACACAACGATGATGATTAAAGTATTACTGCCGGTGGCCAAAAAAAAAATTAAATGATTACAGATTCTTTTAACAGAACACACACGTATTTACGGATATCACTTACAGATAACTGCAACCTGCGTTGCTTTTATTGCATGCCAGAGGAGGAATATGAATTTTCTGCCGCAGCAAAACTGATGCAGGTGGATGAGATTATTGCATTGGCAAAAATATTTGTAGCAGAAGGCGTAAACAAAATAAGGCTTACCGGCGGCGAACCATTGGTGAGAAAGGATGCGGATAAAATAATTCTGGCGCTCTCTAAACTACCGGTATCACTAACCCTTACTACCAACGCTACAAGGCTGCACCATTTTGTTGATGTGCTGAAAGAGGCCAATGTACGATCGTTAAATATCAGCCTTGATACTTTACATTCGGATAAATTTTTATTACTTACCCGCCGCAACCAATTTAAAGAAGTGACTGATAATATTGCCCTGATGCTGCAGAACAACTTTCATGTAAAAATAAATGTGGTGGTGATGAAGGGCTTGAACGACATGGAAATTAATGATTTTATTGAATGGACAAAAGATACGCCGGTACATGTGCGCTTTATAGAATTTATGCCTTTTAGTGGTAACAAGTGGACCAGCAATAAAGTATTTACCTGGCAGCAAATACTGGAAGTGGTTGAATCAAAATATACCGTTACCCGGCTGCAGGATGACCAACACGATACGGCAAAAAAATATACCGTTCCGGGACATAAAGGAACCTTTGCCGTAATCAGCACCATGAGTGCGCCTTTTTGCGAAGGCTGCAACCGCATGCGGTTAACGGCGGATGGCAAAATGAAAAACTGTTTGTTTTCTAAAGAAGAAACAGATTTGTTAACCGCTTTACGAAATGGTGAAAATGTATTACCGCTGATACAGCAAAGTATTGGCAGCAAGGCAAAAGAATTGGGTGGACAGTTCACCACTGATTTTGAGCATTTGCATGCGGAGGATATCCATAACCGCAGTATGATTACTATTGGCGGTTAACCATATTTTAAAACGCACTCGAAAGATTCCAACAAAATGATTTCAGTAGCAGCAGCAAAAAAAATTATACAAGAAGTCAGTATTCCATTGCAGCCAAAGGAAGTTGCACTGCAAGGTGCAGCAGGAATGGCGCTTGCTGCAGATATTTATTCCACCATCGATATACCGGCCTTTAACCAATCATCAGTAGATGGTTATGCATTTTCATTTGAAGGATGGCAACAAAATCCATTGCTTAAAATTGATGGCGAAATGGCCGCAGGAGACGCTTCCACCAACACACTATTACCACAACATGCTATCCGGATATTTACCGGGGCCGCTGTCCCCGACGGTGCAGACAGCATTGTGATGCAGGAAAAAATTTTGATAGAAAATGGCATACTCCGAATTGGTGATATCAATCTAAAAAAAGGCGCTAATCTTCGTCCCAAAGGTTCAGAAATTACAGCAGGTGAATTGGCATTGGAAAAGGGTACCATCCTCTCCCCTGCGGCCATTGGTTATTTAGCTGGTTTTGGCATTGATAAGCTGTTGGTATTTCCCAAACCTGCTATTAGCATCATTGTTACGGGCAAAGAATTACAACAACCCGGCGTTCCATTGGCAAATGGACAAGTATACGAATCAAACTCTTATACTTTATCCGCAGCCTTACAACAGCTGGGTATAAACAATGTAAAAATTTATCGGGCAGATGACGACCTGGCAATACTAACAGCCATTTTACAGGATGCTTTATTGCAAAGTGATGTGGTGCTGCTTACCGGTGGTATTAGCGTAGGCGATTATGATTTTGTGCTGCAGGCAGCAACCAATTGTGGCATCACAAAACGCTTTCACCGCATAAAGCAACGTCCCGGAAAGCCAATGTATTTTGGCACTAAAAACAACCAGCTGGTATTTGGTTTGCCCGGTAACCCATCCTCTGTATTAACGTGTTTTTACGAATATGTAATTCCTGCTTTGAAACAGCTTAGCTGCACTAAAAAAGGGATAGAAACACAGGTAGTTCCCTTATGTAAATCCGTTAGCAACCCAGCAGGACTATCTTTTTTTTTAAATGGCATGTTTGATGTTAAAACAGCCACTGCATTGGGTGCACAGGAAAGCTATCGCCTTAGTTCATTTGCCAAAGCCAATTGCCTCATTATGATTGATGAGGCAATTGAAACCCTTGCTGAAGGAAATTTAGTGGAAATTCATTTACTTCCTTTTTAAGTATTAAATATGATAGAAAACATCTACCTTTTTTATGGACTGCTTTTTTTAATTGCATTTTTGTATGCCTCTGTTGGGCATGGAGGCGCAAGCGGATACCTTGCCCTGATGGCCATCTACGGCATTGCCCCGGAAGTGATGAAACCCACGGCCCTGCTGCTGAATTTGTTTGTATCTCTTACCGCTTTTATTCAATTTTACAGGGGCAAACATTTTATTTTAAAAATATTTTTACCATTGGCCCTTGCCTC
>JANPNY010000217.1:0-3055 GCA_031427745.1 Chitinophagaceae bacterium
ACAATGTATTTTTTGCAGGGTTTGGATAAATGGAAACCAGGTCGGCTGTTTTTAATTTTCGCAGAATTACAATATTGCTATACCGGAAATCAGCATTAAGATCGTTCATTTTTAAGCGATACCAGGCATTGCTTACGGCTAATGCAGCAAAGCCGGAATCGGTGTAGCTGTAGGTACTTTCACTACTTTGATTTTTGGCTCTTATGCTGTACAGTTTACTAAAGTTTCTTCCATCGCTGCTGCGTTCCAACTCAAAATGAGAGAGGTTTATTTCAGCAGTTGTTTTCCATTTTAACTGTGCATATTTATCCTGTAAAGTTCCATTAAAAGATAACAAGGTAAGTGGTACCACCGTGCCAAATGGCAGGCTGTCAATGTTATTGAGTGCATTAAATTCCGGTGGACTGCTATGATCTATTTCGGTAATGATCTGCCCTGCAGGTTCTGTTACCAGCCATTTTTTACAAACTCTAAAACTGTCATTATCGTTCATAGTAAATGGAACACTGTCTATCAGTATTTTTTGCCCGTCTAATCTCCTGTAATAAAAACGCATCCATGCTGTGCCGGCATCACCACCAAAATTGCGGATGTAGTTACAGATGGTAACACTATCGCCTAGCCGGAAACTAGCAGGTGTTAGCGTAATTGCTTCATGAATAGAATTGGCAAAGTCTGGTGCTGCCCCTACTATAATTCCACGGGTGGCTTCATTATTTCCTTCCGTTCTTTCTGGTTGTATTTGCTCTGCGTCTGCTCTTACTTTTACGATTTTTAAACCAACAATATTGGATGAATAAGTAGCAGTTGCCATTACGGTAGTGTCTTGTCCGGCAAATAATGTGTCAAGCTGAATGTCGGAACCCAATTGTACATTATCTACAAAGAACCTCACTTTGGTTGGCCCTACCGGAGCATCGCCAATATTGAGAATGGAAGATACGATGGTTACATTTTGCCCCGGATCTGGGTTTAAATTACTTGGCGAAATATGTTGCGACAATATCTGCAGATCGCCTAAGGTTGGACGGGTATCAATATGGATATTTCCAATATTATCTTTTTCATCTATTTCGCAAATTTCTTTGGTATAATCCGATACAGCATTTACAATAAACCTGCCTACGGTATCAAACGTATAAAAGAAACCACTTGCTGCAAATTCACCTGCCTTAAGGCTTGCAATATTATCGGTACCCAATACCTGCCCGTTTAATTTAAACTGCACTTTAATATTTTTTGCATCCCTGTTTCCCTTGTTTCTAACCGTTGTAGCAAAGTAAGTGCTTACTCCTTTTAGTGCAGTATAAGGTACACATTCAGAGGTACCCAACGCATCATCTTCATTAAAAAAACCTGCACCAATTGGATCTATCTCATCGTTAATGCAATTGCGGCCAGCATTGATATTTACACCGAGTTGCATGGTGTCTGCGTTATTATCTTCTTTAAATTCCTGAATTTGCAGGTCAACATCTGCAAAGGCTGTAACCTCTACCGGGCAAGGATTTACAGGTACTGCATAGGGTGCAGATACTACAATAACAGTATCTCCTGTATTCATAGATGGTACATTTATTTTTGTACCTAGCTGTGCACCATTTACTTTAAAAGATACTTTGAATGGTTCCGTAACTGGTGAGCCTGTATTGTAAACTTTTGCTGTGAAATTTACAAGCGAGCCTGCGGTAATAGCAGTGCTTGAATTAACGATACCTTTTAGTATGATATCGGGTTCCTGCACATAAAATTGAGCCAGTAAAATATTGTTGTCTTCCCTTAATTCTGTTATCGCATTGCCAAAATCGGTAATGATGGTAAGGTAATGCATACCTACCTGCCAATCAGGATTATTGTAGCTTAGGAAAATCCTTTCATATGGGTTAACATTGTTTATTACAAATGAATCGATCAATAATTTTGTAGCATAGCCGGGTACAGAATCGTATAGGTACACAACATGCGGCCCGGCGGATACTCCACAGGTTGTATTTACATCTGCAAATGAAAATGATTTAAGACCGGTTTTATTAAAACCCTGAAGTGTTAAATCTGTAATTGCAGGCAGTACTTCAAAATTGGTAGTGATGCTTGCCTCCTGCCTTACATTCGCTGCCGTATAATAGGTATGGGTAAAACTCATCGTTTGCATTCCTGCTGGTAAGCCATTCATGTTATCAGTAAAAGATACTGCATCGCAGCTTTTGATGGAATCTAAAATATGCGTTGCTTTTAGCTGCCCGTTTTGATATACTTCAATGGTATCTTTATATACCGTAGGTGCACATAACTTTCTGTATTGGTCATCATAAATAAAGTTGGCGATGCTTGCTGTATGGGTATAGGTTTCATTGGGTAAAATACAGTTGGAAACAGCTCCACCATGTTGAATAGTGCCCTCAGGTTTGCAGTTAGCACAAGGCACTGTAAAGGTAGATTGCAACTCAGGACTTGTTAATGTGTAATCTGTAACTTCTACTTTATAGGTATAGGAAATACCGCATGCAGATCCTTCGCAGCCCTCCGGACTTCCTTCCAGAGCGCAAGGGTCCCATCTAAAAAACCAGCCACCTTTTATATCGGTGTTTAAAATGAATTTTTGCTCATCCAGTGCATAAATAGTTAGCGTTACTGTGGCTCCTTCTACAGGAGGTCTGCCTGCTAAATTGAGTCCACGGTATTTGGCCGTGCCAAAGAAATTGGTTTTGCCTTTGTTGCAGGTAGATGGCGCTGCATTGGCTGTAATATCTATGGTGCCAGGTACGGTGAATACACCAACAATTACCGGCCTGCTGGCATAGTTGTTCAATACATTGCCTTCTCCTAAAGTGCGTAAACTATCTATCCAAACTTTAATGGCATAAAATCCATCCGGCGAAAATGCCATTGGTTTAGTGATGGATATTGTGCTGTTGGCATCTATAAATGGAATGGTATCTTTTGAGAAATAAATGCTGTCCTTATAATACCATCTTACTTCAATATTGGCAGCAGCATACGGTGAATTATTATGCACCGTAGCAGTAGCTGTAAAGGTTTCGTTTACATTTGGGTT
>JANPNY010000218.1:0-4844 GCA_031427745.1 Chitinophagaceae bacterium
TACGTCATACACCAAGAAGGAGAGGACAAAAAGGAAGAAAGTCAAACTCGGGATTTTGACTTATTCTCTCCACCATCAGGGTCTTAAGAGGGCTATGCCCGATGTATTCAACCCACCTTCTTAGAAGGTGGTTGTTGAGTAGAAAAATCACGCCAGTTTTTTTTGGCGTACAAAGTCTTCCCCTTTACACACAGTTGAGTAAAATTTTCCACGGTAAGTTACAAGGCTGTAAGCCTAATTAATTAGTACACGTTTGCCCAACCAGGCAGTTAAATTGATGTCCTTTAGTTTGATGGGTATGTCATGGATGAATCGGGCAAAAGATTTCAGTTTCTCTTCAAGAAAATAATAGCAAAACATCTTAGCCGGTGAAGCTAAATAGCTATTTAAAACGATGCTTAAAATGCTCTAATTCTTCAAAATGGTAAACTCACACCGGCGGTTTAGCTGGTGGTTTTCTTCGCTGTTGCCCGGAGCAATTGGTTTGGTTTCGCCATAACCATGGCTGATGATTCTGTTACTGTTAATGCCTTTGGAGAGAATGTATTCCATTACGGATCTTGCCCGGTTGTCGCTGAGGCGTAAGTTATATTCGTCGCTGCCGCGGCTGTCGGTGTGGGCACTCATTTCTATTTCGATGGCAGGGTTTTCTTTTAGCAGTTTTACCACACGGTCAAGTTCTACAAAGCTTTCGGGGCGAAGGCTCCATTTGTCAAAATCGAAGAACACATTGTTGAGCCTTACCACGCTGCCAATTTCAATGGGCACCAGGTAGAGGTCTTTGTGTATTTCTTTGTAGCCTGCTTTTACAAAACTATCAAGGTTGAAGTTTTCGCTGATGGCAAAAAAATGATCGGCCTGTGCATGAATGCTGTAATTTTTATTATAGGGCAGTACCATTTTGAAGGCGCCATCCGTTGGGTTGCTGGTGCCCGTGCCTGCAAGCGTGCCATCGGGCAGGGTTTCGTAAATGAGATTGGCGCTTAGTGGCTGGTTGGTTTTTTTGTTATAAACATTGCCGCTTACAAGGATTACAGGGTCCGGACGTTCTTTTTCCAGCAGCTTTATTCTAACAATATCGCTTTCGCCGTAGCTATCGTTAGCGGTGCTCAAATAGGCATATTCGCCGCCGGCATCCATGGTAAAAAAGGATTCAATTTCGGGTGTGTTGATGGGTTCGCCCAGGTTTTTGGGTTCACTCCATTTTTGCCAGGTATCATCCAGCCGCCTGCTCATCCAGATGTCGTTGTAGCCAAAGCCACCGGGGCGGTTGCTGCTAAAATACAAGGTTACGCCATCGGGTGCAAGGTAGGGCGTAGTTTCGTTGGTGTTTTTTCCATTGATGGTTTTCCCGAAATTTTTAGGTTCCGTCCAGCTGCCATCGGGTTCGGGGAAACTTACGTACAGGTCGTTGTTTTGACCTTTATCTTCCGGTGTCATGTAAAAAAGCAGGGCACGTCCGTTGTTTGCCATGGTGGCGCCGTTTTGGCGGCCCTGGTCGTACTTTTTAAAGTTTTTTATTTGCAACATTTCGGGCTTGCTCCAGTAGCCTTCTTCCGTTAAATAGCACATGCTAACGCCATTGCCTGCATAGTCGCCGTTGATGAATGCGTTGCGGATGAGGATGCTGTTGTTGTCGGGTGCAATCCAGAACACTGCGTTAAAAAAGTAGGTGTTTAACGGGTAGCCCAAATGCACGGCTTTGCTCCATTTGCCGGTACTGTCTCTTTCGCTGAACCATATATCCTGTGAGTTGGGTAATTCGTAAGCCCGGGTATTTTTAGGATCCCCCTGGCGGATAAAAAATAACAGGTTGCCATCGGCTGAAATGGTGGGCCTTAGCTCAGGATATTCGGTGTTAATTTTCAGCCCGAGGTTATCTATTTTAAGAATGGTTTGATCGGTGATGATGTTATTTTTTTGTTCGATTAATTTTTCGGAATTGGCTGCAATAGCAATTTGTGAATGGGCACAGTTTATGCACAGGTACAGCAGAGAAAAGAGAAGTACTTTTTTCACGAAACAGGATTTATAACTCGAACGTAAAAAGTGCCAATTTGTTGTCGCCAATTGCCGGAAAATTTTTGATTTGTTTTACTGGTCAAGTGATGCTGCTTATACTCACTAATTACAACTTTTTGTCTTTGCTTGTTTCTGAAAACTCGTATTTAATTTTCTTAATTTTCAATAATTACTGAAAACTCTATATCTTTGTGATCTCGTAAATATATAAAAAAATGAAACTTATTATACTAGGAGGTGGCTTTGGCGGATTAAGACTGGCACGCAAACTCAGCAACAGGGCAGGTTTTGATATTACTTTGATAGACCGGTTTAACTATCACCAGTTTCAACCACTTTTTTACCAGGTGGCCACAGCGGGGCTTGATGCCAGCAATATTTCGTTTCCGTTAAGAAAAGTTTTTCAGAAAAGCAACAATGTAAAAATAAGGCTGGCAGATGTGCAGCAAATACAAACGGAGCAAAAAAAGGTAGTTACGGATATAGGCATTTTTGACTACGATGCGCTGGTAATTGCCACCGGTGCTGATACCAACTTTTTCGGCAATGCCGATTTAATGGCAAATGCATTTCCAATGAAAAGCACTACAGAAGCTTTGCAACTGCGGCACCGCTTACTAACCAATTTTGAAGAAGCTGTTACCGCAAAAACGCCGGAAGAACTGCAACAATTAATGACCATTGTGATTGTGGGAGGTGGGCCAACGGGAGTGGAGTTGAGTGGCGCCATTGCTGATATGAAACGCTTTCAGTTGCCAAAAGATTTTCCCGAACTTAACTTTGATAATATGAAGATTTACCTGCTGGAAGGTACCGGTAAAACCCTGGCCAACATGAGTGAATCATCCAGCAGCCAATCAAAAAAATACCTCGAAAAGCTGGGCGTAACTGTTATGACCAACACCCTGCTAAAAGATTATGATGGTGAAAAAGTTATCCTGCAAAATGGCGAAGTGATTGAAAGCCGCCTGGTAATTTGGGCTGCCGGTATAAAGGGTAATGTGCCCGCAGGAATAAATAAAGAACTGATAGCAAGAGGTAACAGGATAAAGGTAGATAGCCAGTGCAAAGTGCAAGGTTATGACGGTGTTTATGCAGTGGGAGATGTGGCGTATATGGAGCAGGAAGCCTGGCCAAACGGACACCCGCAGGTAGCGCCCGTTGCCATGCAGATGGCAGATATGCTGGCCAATAATCTTCGCCGGAAGGAAATGAAAAGTGATGATACAATTATGCAGCAATTTTTTTATAAAGATAAAGGCAGTATGGCCACTGTTGGCCGTAACCTTGCAGTGGTGGATGTGCCAAAACCCAAACTGCATTTTGGTGGATTTTTTGCCTGGATGATCTGGATGGGATTACACCTGATGTTGATTCTCGGCGTAAAAAACCGCTTCTTCGTTTTTAGCAACTGGCTCTACAATTATTTTACCTACGATCAAAACCTGCGCCTGATTTTTAAAGAATTTTACAGTCATCCCAAGTCAAAAACCAATGCGGTACCGGTACAACAGGCATCAACAGCAACAGTCGTTTAACCATCTTCAACAACGTTCAACAACATTCAACCATTTTCAACAACCTTCAACAATATTCAACAGCCTTCAACAACGTTATTCCTGGTAAAATACAGCAGCGCTAATGCCTTCAACAGTAACCTTTCCTGAAACCGCTTGCTGCTTTTTATCTGCACCAATTGCCACTTTCCAGTTGCCGGGCGGCAAACTAATTGTGTGATTATTTTTGTTACCATTCAATGCAACTACTATTTTTTTCCAGCTGTCTTTTACTGCTGCTCCGTTGATGCTGTAAACAATGGTTCCCTTTGCAGCTTTTTCATCAAAATGAATGTTCTTTTTTATTGCTTCATTGCTCGTCATCCGGAAGGCAGGATGCGCTTTACGCATTTGTATTAATCCCTTAATATAGTCGTTAGTGGCAAGGTTTTCTTTTTTTAAACTCCAGTCAATGGCATTGATGCTATCGCCGGCGTTATAAGAATTTTCAACGCCTTTTTTGGTACGTAAAAATTCTGTACCGGCATGTAAAAAAGGAATGCCTTGAGAGGTGAGTACAATCGTTAGGGCAAGCTCCTGCATCTTTACCAACTCTTCCCTTGTTGCATCCGGACAGCTCATGGTAAGCCTGTCCCACAGTATATTGTTATCATGGCATTCGCAATAAGTAATTACGTTCCAGGGCGCTGCTGAATAAGCTTTTTTAGAATAATTTACTTTCTCCATATCCACCTGCGGATAATTGGAAGCCGCTACAATTCCAAACTTTACCGACTCTTCCATACCTGCCTTACCGCTTGCAAAACCTTTGTCTTTTAAATCGAATACAGTCCCTTTAATTCCATCCCTTACATCATCACTAAACACCGCTATCCCTTTCAGCAGGTGGGCATTTTTTTTCAATGCCCTTACCGAATCTGGCAATGGAGATGCGCCTGCCGTCCAGCCTTCGCCGTATAATAAAATGGACGGATTTATTTTATGCAACTCAGCGGAAATTAGGTTCATGGTTTCAATGTCGTGCACACCCATCAGGTCAAACCGAAAGCCGTCCATGTGATATTCTTTTGCCCAATATAAAATGCTTTCCAGTATAAATTTTCGCATCATTGGTAATTCACTCGCTACCTCATTGCCACATGCGGTGGCATCCGAAAAGCCACCATCTTTTTTGTGCCGGAAATAATATCCCGGTACCAGTTGGTTAAAGTTAGCGTTACCAGCATCTGAAACATGATTGTACACCACATCCATCACTACCCGTAAACCATTTTTATGAAAGGCTGCAATCATTTGTTTCAGCTC
>JANPNY010000219.1:0-1606 GCA_031427745.1 Chitinophagaceae bacterium
CGGATAATGTTATGGGAAGTGGTAAGGTTAGGGCGGCTTTTTTGCCAGGCGCTATTTGCAAAAGTTCCCCACCAGTTCCTGTAAGTTCTACTGCTGCCATGCCATAAGTAGTCAGCAATTTAAGGGAGCCCGCAGTATCCAGCCCTCTTAAATCGCCGGGCATTGTGCGGTTCAAATCCCTGGAAGTCGGGTCTATCCAATGGGCGGCAACATTTACCTGGCCGGTATACGCGGCATTGGAAGTGGCATTTACAACTGCATTGGAAGGAAGGCTTATGATCATCCCGTTTGTAAGCGCAACCTTTCCGCCCGTTGCCGCATCTATATTGCCGGCATTAGTTTTAAGGATCAGTTTTATCCTGAAGAAAGCGCTTTTTCCATCTGTGGCAAGATAGGTTTTGATCGCTTTAAAATAACCAGGCATGGCCACGGTTACAAAAGCAGCTTCCTTTACCACCTGCACATTTTGTATCTCGAAGAAACCATATTTATCGGTGACAGTGTTGCTGTTGCCAAAAGTTACAACCGCATTATTTACTACCGCATCATTGCCATCAGTAACAAAGCCAGATACGGAAGAACTAATCTTTTTGGTAAGGTCAGGTACCGCAGGGGTTAAGTCGTCCGGTGAGCCGGTTAATTCTTTTTGGCACGAAATAATAGAGATTGTTATTACTGCAAGGATTGCTGAAATAACAATAAGGGCGGTTTTTTTGGTATGGGTTAAAAGCATTGGTTTGCATTTTAGGGATAAAAAATATCCGGAACACCGGGATAATTACATAAAGGCTTCTCTAAAAACTTTCCTTATCCTCTCTTTGCGGAGAGTTAAAGGTGAGATTAAAATAAACCCGGGTTTTTAGAGATGCCCATTAGTAAATATATGATTTGCCGCCAAAGAAAAAAAAATCATTTTAGCTCAATGTTGCAATTTACCCAGCCGTTATCAAAACTTACATCCTCAAATTTTTTATAAAAATTTATCGCAGGCTCATTCCAGTCCAATACCTGCCAGGCTATGCCGCTGTATTTTTTTTCCCTTGCTTCTTCAATCAGTTTGTCAAATAACAATTTGCCAACCCCCATTCCGCGTAATTTTTCTGTTACCAGCAGGTCTTCCAAATACATTCTTTGCCCCTTCCAGGTGCTATACCGGATATAATAAAGCGCAAAGCCTTCAACCATTCCATCAATCTCCCCTACATAGGCCCACCAAACAGGCTTATCGCCAAAGCCGCTTGCTACAAAATGATCAAATGAAACAGTAACTGCAGTGGGTTCTTTTTCATACACGGCTAATTCCTCTATCAGTTCCAACATCCTGCTACAATCTTCTTTTACTGCTTTTTTAATCGTAATATTCATATTATGCTTTTAAGAAATGCCAGTGTGGCTTTTTTCAAAATTCGCAAATTCAATTCACATTTCCCTTTGATTTTTGTTACTAAAAAAAAAGTCATTTTTAAGAGGTTTAAAATCGTGATACTTAACTTGCACCTATGCAGCAATATCTTCAACTTCTTAAATATATTAAAGAATCAAAATTATATGGTGGAGGTGACAGGGTTGTAAAAACAAAACTCATTTTAGAATCATTTTAGAATCA
>JANPNY010000220.1:0-4226 GCA_031427745.1 Chitinophagaceae bacterium
AAATTGAGTAATTCAAATCAAATAGATCCTTCAAATAACTCCCCTTCAGGGGATGGGGGATAATGCCATAAGAAATTCGTGGCAGATAGTATATTGTAAATTTTAATCAAATGGGATTATCAAAATTCTTTAAAATTAGAAACGATAAAAATTGAGTAATTCAAATCAAATAGATCCTTCAAATAACTCCCCTTTAGGGGGATGGGGGAAGGCATGTCAATATGCATTATGGCGCAAATCCAATATTGTTTAAATTGGCAGGCGAATTGAGAGCAAAGATGACAGAAGCAGAAGAAGTACTTTGGAATATTATTAAAATAAATGAATGGCATTTAAAATTCAGGAGGCAACACCCAATATCTAATTACATTGCTGATTTTTATTGCCACAATGTAAAATTGGTGATTGAACTGGATGGAGGTTATCATGAAAATAAGGAAGTGAAAATATATGATGAGGTAAGGGAAAATGATATCAAGCAATACGGAATAACAGTTTTGAGATTTAAGAATGAAGAAGTATTTAACAATACCGATGCGGTGTTAAGTAAAATTGGATTAACGATCGCTAACATACAAAATGTTGTTGCTAAAAAAGTAGAGCTGTTGAATAACTCCCCGCTGGCCATCAGGGGTGGGGGCAAACAAAAGCTTTTTGTTATAAAAATTGGCGGAAACATAATTGATGATGAAAATAAATTAAATAGTTTTCTAAAAGACGTTGCAATAATTCCTGCTCTTGCCCAAAAAGAAGTGTCGTCGAATAACTCCCCGCTATCCAGCGGGGATGGGGGAAAATGCATTTTAGTGCATGGCGGCGGAAAAATTGCCACAAAAATAGGAGAGCAGTTAGGCATCAAATCAACTTATATTAATGGCAGAAGGATTACAGATGAAGCAACAATCGACCTGGTAACAATGGTGTACGGCGGATTGGTAAATAAAAAAATTGTTGCCAAACTGCAGGCGCTGCAATGCAACGCAATCGGATTAACAGGCGCCGATGCCAATATAATCCCGGCAACAAAAAGACCCATCGTTTATCCTCCTTTAGTGGATGGAGGTGGTAGCATTGACTACGGATTTGCAGGTGATATAAATTCAGCAGCCTTATCTGCCAAAAGTTTACAATTGTTTTTAGATAATGGACTCACGCCTGTGATTGCGCCATTAACACACGATGGCAACGGACAAATACTCAACACCAATGCAGATACCATCGCTTCGGCTTTAGCAGGGGCTTTATCAAAACAATATGATGTTCGATTGATTTACTGTTTTGAAAAGAAAGGGATTTTAGAAAATGTTGAAGATGAAAAATCTGTTGTCTCCTTAATTACCAAAGAAAAATACCAGCAACTCTTAAAAGAGAATAAACTATTTGATGGAATATTGCCTAAGATAGACAATGCCTTTGCGGCCATTGATAACGGCGTAGCAGAAGTATTAATTGGAGATGCAAATGATTTATTGCAAAATATTACTGAACACCATATTGGAACTTTAATTAAGTAAGATGAACAAAATAAATTATGAGAATGCTGTAGGGTTGCTGAAACAACTTATTTCTACCCCATCTTTTTCAAAAGAAGAAAATGATACAGCCGAAATAATCTGTGCTTTTTTTTCGAAACACGCTGTTCCTTTTGCAAGGGTAGGCAATAATATTTATGCAAAAAATAAGCATTACGATGCCAGTAAACCTTCCATTCTTTTAAACAGCCATCACGATACCGTGTTGCCTAATAAAGGCTATACCATGGACCCTTTTACCCCGGTAGAAAAAGACGGTAAGCTCTATGGATTGGGTAGCAATGATGCCGGTGGATGTTTGGTATCCCTCATTGCAACCTTTCTGCATTTTTATGAAAGAGAACACACGTCGCACAATGTAGTATTTGCTGCAAGTGCAGAAGAAGAAATCAGCGGCGTAAACGGGATTGAGCTGGTATTGCCTTTTCTGGGTAAAATAGATTTTGGTATTGTCGGCGAACCAACTAAACTGGAGATGGCTGTAGCTGAACGTGGCCTGATGGTAATTGATTGCATCGCAATCGGCAGGGCAGGACATGCAGCCCGTAAAGAAGGAGAAAATGCATTATACAAAGCAGTAGATGATATTAACTGGATCAGGAATTATCAATTTGATAAAGTAAGCGATCTGCTCGGCGAGAGCCGGCTCACCGTTACCGTTATAGATACTGATAATAAACAGCACAACGTGGTACCAGCTCAATGCAAATTTGTAATCGATGTTCGGGTTAATGAAATGTACACATTCGAGGAAATTTTAGAGGCTTTGAAGGCTAATTTAAAAAGCCAGTTTAAACCACGTACCACCCGGATGAAATCAACTTCTATTGCACTCGATCATCCATTGGTGAAGGCTGGTATCAACCTGGGCAAAGGATATTATGGTTCGCCCACCACATCCGATAAAGCGTTGATGCCGTTTCCTACTTTAAAGATGGGCCCCGGCGATAGTGCCAGAAGCCATACCGCTGATGAGTTTATTTTTTTAGCAGAAATTGAAGACGGCATCAATACGTATATTAAAATGGTGGAGCAAATAGTGTAAGTAATTGCGGAGTAATAATTCATTTTTTTAGACAGGCATTTGTTTTTCAATTTAACATCGTTGTGTCACTCACTTGTACAATTTGTTCTTTATTCATCTTACAATATTCGCAACCGGCAATAAAAAATTAATGTATGAAACTCTGGCAAAAAGATAGAGTCTCCTCTTTAGGAGATGGAAGTGTAGAAAAATTTACGGTAGGCAACGATCGTGAATTAGACTTGCATTTAGCACCTTTTGATGTGCTGGGTTCCATTGCACATGTAACCATGCTGGCATCTGTAGGATTATTACAAAATGATGAAAAAGATCTATTGGTAGCCGGGTTAAAAAATATCTACCAACAAATAATTTCTTCTGCAACCAATGGGGGCTTTAAATTAGATGACGGCGTAGAAGACATTCACTCACAGGTAGAATTAATGCTCACCCAAAAACTGGGAGATGTCGGTAAAAAAATTCACAGCGCCAGAAGCAGAAACGACCAGGTGCTGGTAGACCTTAAATTATTTTTAAGAAGCGAAATAGAAAAACTCACCACCGATGTAAAAACGTTGTTTGATGTTTTGATCCAACAAAGTGAAACGTATAAAAATCATTTGTTACCGGGCTATACTCATTTGCAGTTAGCCATGCCTTCGTCTTTTGGTTTATGGCTGGGCGCCTATGCAGAAAGTTTGGTAGACGATTTAATTACCCTGCAGGCTGCTTTTGAAGTAGTGAATAAAAATCCCTTGGGTTCCGCAGCAGGTTATGGTTCCTCCTTTCCCATTAACCGGGCAATGACAACAGAATTGCTTGGTTTTGCAGGTTTAAATTACAACGTTGTGTATGCTCAAATGGGCCGTGGCAAAACAGAACGCATCGTATCAGGTGCATTGGCCAATATAGCAGCAACACTTTCTAAATTAAGTATGGATGCCTGTTTGTTCCTTAATCAGAATTTTGGCTTCATTAGTTTCCCGGATGAATTAACAACCGGCAGCAGCATAATGCCGCATAAAAAAAACCCGGATGTATTTGAATTAATCCGTTCGCATTGCAACCGCATACAGGCCTTGCCAAACGAGATTATGATGATGACAGTAAACCTGCCATCCGGTTACCACCGGGATTTACAATTGTTGAAAGAGCATATCTTTCCTGCATTTGAAAATTTACATGACTGCCTGCAAATGGCTGTGTTAATGCTTACTAATGTTAAGGTGAAAGAAAATATACTGGAGGATGAAAAATACCAGTTTCTGTTTAGTGTAGAGGAAGTTAATAAACTTGTTTTGCAGGGAGTGCCATTCCGGGATGCGTATAAAAAAATTGGCAACGATATAGAGCAACAGCAATTCACCTACAATACAGCAGTCAATCATACCCACGAAGGCTCCATTGGGAATTTATGCAATGAGCAAATAAGCAGCAATATGGATGCTGTTTTAGAGCGTTTTAATTTTGGTAAAGTCAACCTGGCTCTAGCGCAATTAATAAAATAAATCGCCGTTGCTCCGGTTTATGTTATTGGGCTGAATCAGTACCTGCCATTGGGAACGCCTAAAGCATTAATTATCATAAAATGGTAATATCCATTATCCTATAAGTTTTCTTTATAGTTTAATTTCTTTGTTAGAACTTCATGCCTCTTAAACGGGCATGTT
>JANPNY010000221.1:0-2051 GCA_031427745.1 Chitinophagaceae bacterium
ATTTCTAATCTTGCCAGTTCGCAGGCTTTACCAAAACCTACAATGCCGGGCACATTTAAGGTGCCGCTACGCATACCTCTTTCATGGCCCCCGCCATCCATTTGTGCGGTTACTTTTACACGTGGATTTTTACGGCGAACATATAAGGCACCCACACCTTTCGGGCCATACATTTTATGTGCAGTAAAAGCCATCAGGTCTATGCCATCATTATTTACATCCACCGGTATTTTACCTACAGCCTGTACCGCATCACTGAATACCAGCACTCCATGCTTTTTGGCAATAGCACTGATTTCTTTCATCGGATTGACGGTGCCTATTTCATTATTGGCATACATTATGGCAATAAGTATAGTAGTTGGTTTAATCGCTGCTTCAAGTTCTGCCAGGTCTATCAAACCATTATCTTTTACTTTCAGGTAGGTAACATCACCACCTTCTTTTTCAATATGCTTACAAGTATCCAGTACGGCCTTATGTTCAATATTGCAGGTAATAATATGATTGCCTTTGCTGGCATACATTTCAAAAACACCTTTGATAGCCAGGTTATCACCTTCTGTAGCACCTGATGTAAATATTATTTCTTTGGGATCGGCACCTATCAGTTTAGCTACCTGCTCCCTGGCTAGATCTACTGCCGCCTCAGCCTGCCAGCCAAATGGGTGATTACGACTGGCTGCATTACCAAAATTACTGGTGAAGTAAGGTATCATTGCATCCACTACCCTTGGGTCGCACGGAGTAGTAGCATTGTGGTCAAGATAAATAGGGAAATTCAACATAAAATGTTTCTACGGTTATTTGTTTCATCCGATAGCCATCGGATTAAATACAAAATTAGCCCAAAAGGTTCTATCTGAAAGGGGTAATTTCGACTTGTTGAACGATTTTACCGAATTCGCAAAGCCATACATTTCAAAGCCATTGTTATGCAAAAAGTTGAGCATATCGGCATTGCCGTTAAAAATCTGGATAATGCCATTCTTTTATTTGAAAAGCTGCTAAACAGTCACTGTTATAAGACAGAATTGGTTGAAACTGAGAAGGTGAATACTGCCTTTTTTAAACATGGAACTACTAAGATCGAGCTGCTGGAAAGCACTGATCCTGATGGGATAATTACCCGGTTTATCGAAAAAAAGGGTGAAGGCCTTCATCATATTGCTCTCGATGTAGCCGACATAGAAGTAGAAATGGAACGATTAAAAAAGGAAGGCTTTATGCTGTTGAATGAAAAGCCAACGCCCGGGGCTGATAATAAACTTGTTTGCTTTTTACATCCAAAGCACACAAGCGGGGTGCTGATCGAATTATGTATGGAACGAAAATAAAATTATTTATTTCCCATTTTTTCAACCTCTTTCTGCATTTTATTCTCGATCAATTTTATTTTGTTTTTTTCAGCATAGTCTTTTTGTGCGTTGTGAAAAGACTTGTCGAGGGCTTCTTCCTCCTGGCTTATTTTGGCAACAATCCTGTTAACCTCTGTAACATCTTCCTGGGTTAAATTCTCCTCCCCTTTTTTGTAGATGTTTATAACATTTAAATAGTCATTTTCAAATACATTTTTATAAAAAGAGAATGACCTGATGGCAGCATCCCGCAGAGCAGAATCTCCCTTGTAAGGAGGCATTCCTTTTATTTCGACGATCATTTCTTCTGCTTCAGAAACTGCTTTATTCAGTTTTACTTCTGCCGAATCAAGGTTAACACCCATTAGTTTAGTCAACTCTATTACTTTTTTTACCAGATTGGTCTGACGGTTGGCGATATAGTCGTTATACTCAATGGCCGATTTATAGATGACCCCGTTTTCCCCTTTTACGTTTTGCTTGCAGGCTGTAATTCCAAAAACGAGTACGGCTGATAGAAGAAAGTAACGCATAAATAGGTTTTAAGTAGCTAAGCAGAAAATTTTGAATGATAAATTATAGCATAACAGGGACAACTAAGATTTACCTTACTTATCCCCTTTCATCAGCAATTGAATCAGCATTTACAATACCTAATTTATCTACCGCTACCTGAGCTGCAATCTGCGAAGC
>JANPNY010000222.1:0-4428 GCA_031427745.1 Chitinophagaceae bacterium
AAGTGTATTGATGAAAAACATGTTGGTTGTAAACAGCACAGAACGGAGTGGTAATTTTTGTCTGGTTGGCAAATGCTTCATCATAATAAGCTGCGGCTTTTCTGCGTGCAGCTATGTACTCGTCCAGATGCTTAAGTTTAATATTTAAAATTGCTGCCTGTATGGTATCTAACCTGGAGTTACAACCTACCACATCATGGTAATATCGCCTGCTCTGACCATGTGAGGCTATCATTTTTAATTGCGTAGCTAACGCTTCATCGTTGGTGAATATTGCACCACCATCGCCATAAGCGCCCAAATTTTTTGACGGGTAAAAAGAGGTGCAACCAATATCCCCTATTGTTCCTGTTTTTTTTACGGTGCCATCACTAAAAATGTAATCGCAGCCAATACCTTGTGCATTATCTTCAATTACATATAAATTATGCGCCTTTGCAATGGCCATAATTTTTTCCATATCGGCCGCATGGCCATACAGGTGCACAGGAACTATTGCTTTTGTTTTAGGCGTAATGGCTTTTTCAATTGCAGCCACATCTATACAAAATGTTTGGGGATCAACTTCTACAAATATCGGTTTAAGGTGCAGCAATGCAGCAGTTTCTACCGTTGCTATATAAGTGAAAGATGGAGTAATAATTTCATCGCCGGGTTGCAAACCAAGAGCCATCATGGCAATTTGTAGCGCATCCGTGCCGTTTGCGCAGGTAACTACATGCTTTACCTTGTGATAAGCTGCAAGATTTTCTGCAAATTCATTTACCGCTGGTCCCCCAATATACATAGCGCTGTTTAATACCTCTATTACAGCATTATCTATTGCCGGCTTTATTTTAAGGTACTGAGATTTAGTATCAACCATTTGCAATGGCTTCATAGTAGTATTTTTAATGCGTGCAAAGATAGTAATTAGGAGTTTAGCAGCAACTTTCAGTTGTGCTAAGCAAATGATTACTAAATAGCCTGTAGCTTTGTTAAATTAATTATGGCGGGCAATCTTTTATATCGGCTTTTTATTTACAGTTATTCCATTGGGGTAAGGCTTGTGGCCTTTGGAAGCCCTAAGGCAAGGCAATGGATAAACGGGCGAAAAAATTTCCCTGTTTTGCCAGATAATTCCCAGCCCGCCGTGTGGATGCATTGCGCAAGCCTGGGTGAATTTGAACAGGGCAGGCCGCTGTTGGAAACCATTAAAAGCCAATTTCCAACCTACAAAATTGTGCTTACTTTTTTTTCTCCATCCGGGTACGAAATAATGAAAAATTATAAGGGCGCCGATTATATTTTTTATCTGCCACTGGATAGCAAAGCCAATGCAAAAAAAATGATCGCTGCTATAAACCCTTGCCTGGTTTTATGGGTGAAATATGAGTTTTGGTTTTATTATCTTACAGAACTTAAAAAGAAAAACATCCCGGTTTTAATGGTGTCGGGTTTATTCCGGCAAAGCCAGCCCTTTTTTAAATGGTATGGTGGTATATGGAGAAAAATGCTGCAAAGCTTTACTTATATTTTTGTGCAGAATGAGGCTTCTAAAGAATTATTGGCAACAGCAGGGCTAAAAGATAAAGTATTGATTGCTGGCGATACCAGGTTTGACAGGGTGATAACCATCGCTTCACAATTTGAACCCATATCTGCAATCGAAAAATTCTGCAGCAACAATAAAGTTATTGTTGCAGGAAGTACATGGGAAGATGATGAAGCAGAACTGATACATTATGTAAGAAATCATCCGGAAATAAAATTTATTATTGCTCCGCATGAAGTGGATGCCGGGAATTTGCAAGATGTAAAAAAGCAATTTGCCGGAGCTGTTTTTTATTCAGAACTCAATGGGGAAAGGCAGACGACTGATGACCTACAAACAACGGCTGATAAAGGGACTACAAGTACAAACGACTCTCTTTCGCCCAAGAGCCATGTTTTAATTATCGATAATATTGGCATGCTTTCAAAATTGTACCATTATGCCCATATAACCTATATCGGCGGTGGTTTTGGCGAAGATGGTATTCACAATATACTGGAACCTGCAGTATATGGTAAGCCGGTAATTTACGGCCCGGTTTATGAAAAATTTGCGGAAGCAGTGGAGCTGGTGGATTGTGGTGCTGGGATAACTATTAGCAATGCATTGGAATTAGAAAATGTGTTAGATAAATTATGGGCAGATACTGCGTTGTTAAAAGCAAAAAGTGAAGCAGCTAAAAATTATGTGTATTCAAAAGCGGGTGCCACACAAAAAGTGATGGCTTATATTCAGGAAAAACGTCTTTTAACCAATTGATCAAACTGCATTACAGTGGGTTCGGCAGCCTTCCAGCCCAATTTGGTTTTTAATTCTCTGCGTATCCAATATTCAGCCTCTGGCCATATTGCAAAGCTATTAATGGTTTTAATACTACGTTCGTACATTGCCTCATCGCCTCGGAACAATTCGTTAATGTATAAATAACGATCGTTGATGCCGATTGCTTTTTTCAAATCTTTTACCGGTACATCTGTTAATTTATGGCTTAATTCTGTAACGGGGCTGTTTAAGATATCATTTACAGATGGAGCTTCAGCAACTATTAAATGGTTTATTTCGAGGGGTAATTTGGGTGTTTGTTGAGGTAAGGTTGGTATGTCGTCATCTGTAAAATCAAAGAGCAAGTGAGATTTGCTATGGGTATTCATTTGTTGCATGGCAGAAGCATTGCGCTTTATTTCTTCCAGTTCAGCTTCTACTTCAGCCTCATCTATCTGCAATACTTCCACCGTTTTTTCGGGTTCAGGAAGTGGAGTCTCTTCAATGGATGGTTTAAATGCTGGAATTATTTGTTTGGGCATCGAGACTACAACGGCTTCTTTACCACTTGATGGCTGATTGCGCTGCAGGTGAGCCAATTCATGCTGCAACATTTGAGTTGTAACCAGTAATTGCCCGGCAGTTGCACCTTCTTTAAATTGTTGTTGTAGGTTTTGCAAAAGCGTCTCCACTCTATCCATAAAAACACCATTGATTTACTAATGAAATATACGGGTACAAAATTAGTTTTGATTGATGAAACCAAAACGCTAAACTTTGCAACCGTTACAATAAAGTTACAAACAGTATTTAAATTAGTAGTATAAATGTTTATTGAACCAAGTTTCTCGGGTGAAAGACGTGGGTGGATTGAAGTGATTTGCGGAAGCATGTTTAGTGGTAAAACGGAAGAACTTATCCGTAGATTAAAACGTGTAAAAATTGCCAACCTTAAAGCCGAAATTTTTAAACCTGCAATTGACACCCGTTACGACGTGGAAAAAATTGTGAGTCACGATACCAATTTTATACATAGCACACCGGTTGACTCTTCACAAAATATTTTATTGCTGGCGCAGGATGTTGATGTAGTTGGAATTGATGAGGCACAGTTTTTTGATGCTGAAATTGCCAATGTATGTGAGCAACTGGCCTTGCGGGGCATAAGGGTAATTGTTGCCGGTTTGGATATGGATTATACAGGCAAACCTTTTGGCCAGATGCCCAACCTGCTGGCAGTTGCGGATTATATTACCAAGCTACATGCCATTTGTGTAAGGTGTGGAAATATTGCCAACATCAGTTACCGGAAAAACTCTGCCGAAAGCCAGATTTTACTGGGCGAAAAAGATGTGTATGAACCAAGGTGTAGAATATGTGCCCAGTTAAAAAATTAAACTGTTTTGTAATCAACGCCACTTATTTTTTCAGTTAGATTTTAATATTTCTTTTTGAAGCTGCTGCATAATTTGGCTGCTTAACTCACTCGCCCATTTGCTGTATTCTTTTGCCGAAGGATGCAATTTATCGCCTGTTAAAAAAAATTCGTTACTACCATCCGCTCTTTGTGATTGGGTGATGTCAATATAGTTAGCCTGTTTTTCTTTAGTCAATCTTTTGCATACGTTATTGAATGCATCAATAGCTTTTGCAATGGCAGGTGCGTCGTTGCTGGCAGCAAAAGGAGTAACGCTCCAATCCGGAATGCTCAACACAAAAACATGGGCAGGCTGATCACCAGCAAAATGAATAGCACTGTTTAACAGTAATTCAAAATCCATTTCAAAATCTTCCACCAATCTGCCACGGTATTGGTTGTTTACGCCAATCAATAAACTTACAAAATCGTATTGTGGTAACAAAGCTGTTTCGTCAATTGCCGCATTTAGTTCATCGGTTGTAAAGCCGGTGCTGGCAATTATTTCCGGTGCAGTAAAATGCAGGTTTTGTTGCCTTAGCCAGTAAACAGTTTGGTAGGGGAAACTCTCGTTTATTTTTACCTGCTCGCCAATGGTATAGCTATCGCCCAGTGCCAGGTAGGTATATTTTTTTGCTGGTTGCATTTTTATTATTGTTGATGTTCTAAAGCCGGGTGATATTTGCCATATGGCCTTCCTGTATTTTTGCGGCTG
>JANPNY010000223.1:0-7585 GCA_031427745.1 Chitinophagaceae bacterium
CATTGTCTATGTCCTCTGAAACTTTCAACTTCAATATCATAACTTCTGGTTCTAAGTGAAAGTGTTTCAAACAATCTACTTGAAAGTCGTTGATAATGCCAGTCAACTCTATGTAGGCTGCTTGAAGGTTTTTCTTTCGCTCTGTTTTATTTGTTTTGAAATGTAAATAAATATTCCAAATTGCAAGTCCTAAAGCTGCAATATAAATCCAGTAATCAGTTAAAAACGTTTTGATTGCCATCGTTAATAATATTAAAAGCCCACTTTACGGGTATACATAAAAATAGTAAAAAAAGGCATTTTATTATTGAAAGTATTAGGTGTAGGGCGCAAGGTCCTTTACACATGCTTATTGCCAGGCAAAGAGCCATTGCTGAAAATTCTTAAATTGTTAATGTGGCTTGTATTTAATTGCAAGAGGTCGGATAGGCAAGGGCATTTCAGCCCAAGCCCTCCACAAAACCGTGCTTGAGATTCTCACTTCACACGGCTTTTCTCATTCAGCATAAGAAGATTCTTACACATAATTGAACTAAACTTGATCATCCAACGATCGCTCTGTGTTGTCTTTCTTAGTACAAATAAATGAGCTGAACCCTTGGCTCCACTTCCATTACAGAAGCTTCTTCAATACTACGATTCAGTCCGCCACTCCGCTACGCATCGGCTCGCTGGGGATACCTTGAATCCTGACTGAAGTCGGGAGGCTTTTTAGCACATCGTAGTGGTAGTTTCTCACGTTCCAAATAAAAGCCTGTGTAAAACTCCTGTCGTCTTAATTCCGGTTGACCTGTAGCCAGTAAATCAGTTGTCCGCTACAGTCCTCCTATCAGCGCAACGATACCAATAGTTTTGTCAACATCTGATCCGTTTCGACATGTCTTCAACGATTCACTTGCGTTCAGCTTCTTTACACTCACCTGATACCGTCTTACGATACCTTTTGCCTGAACGTTTAGCACCATGCCTTTTGAACACAGCACCTTCAGGTGGTTTGCACACCTCAACTGCATGACGTATGCGGCAGGCCGACTGCCATCTTTTATTCAACATTAAATAGAACCTTACATCTTCTATTTATTCGTGACACACCGTTGCTTGAAAAAAAATGATGGAAGCGATGGGAGATTATTTTCCGGATAAAGATTGGATGTAATGTTATGCTGGCAAGCAAATTTCTCCTTTCGTTTAAGCAACGTTCCGTCATGTAAACGTTGCCTGAAAAAGGTCTCTTTACAATAATTAAACTTTTTATGTTTGTATTGTAAGTTTACTTAATTAGCCACAATTAGGGATGGAGTAATCATAGGAACAATCGCGGCACTTTTACCTACTGGTGCAGAATTTAAGACTTTCATCTGCCGGTTGGTAATCATTTTTTTCAGGGAAACCGGAATAAGATTATTAAACAACAGAAACAATTTATTGACAGTACCCGGTATGATTACCTCCCTGCCTTTTAATAAACCATCAATGGCAATAAGCGCAACATCTTCGGGATTCTTTACTGCCAACTTACATAACCAGCCACAATTTTTATTTAGTAAAGTCACACTGGCATTGGTATTCATCCCTCCCGGGCAAATTACACTCACTTGCACATTATCGTTTTCCAACTCCCTTCGTAAACTTTTCGAAAAAAAGTAAATAAAGGATTTAGTAGCCCCATACACCTGTTTTTTTGCCAAAAAAAAGAAGCTGCAAAGGCTTCCCACATTTAGGATATAGGCAGGCCCGTTGTTTTTAAGCATATCAAGAAACAGGTGGGTGAGCAAGGTGGTTGCCATAACATTTAATTTTACCTGCTTTTGATAAAAATTAATACTCCCATCGGAGAACAATTGCGTGTTACCAATTCCTGCATTATTGATAAGCATATTTATCTGCCATTTCATTTTGTTTACGGTATCAAAAATGTAGTAGTAACTTTCTTCTGCAGTCAGGTCTGCTTCCAAAGCCATTACTTCCACTTTATAATTACGTTTTATAAAGTCTGCCAGGTAATGCAATTCGGGTCCAGGTAATGCTACAAGTATAAGATTCATATTCCTCGATGCACATTCCAATGCCAGAGCCTTACCAAATCCTTCGCTGGCACCAGTTATTAAACAATAGTTACTGTTAAGCATGGTTTTTAGTTTTAAGAAACTGAATAGTTTGTTGCAGGCCATCTTTTAAAGGAGTTAGCCGGTAACCCAATTGCTGAACCGCTTTTTCACTGGTGAAAATTTTATTGCAGAATATTTGACGAATCGCCTTACTTGTTACATAAGGCTCCTTGTTAGCTATCTTGTATTGTACCCATTGCAATAAGGCCCATATTTTAACTAAATATTTTGGAGTTTCCAGCAGTTTGGCCTTTGTTCCTGAAAGGGAACGGATCATATTGAAAAGATCAGCAAAGGAAATGTTTTCGCCCCCCAGTATATACTTTTCACCACTTACACCTTTGTCCATTGCAAGTATATGACCTTCTACCACATCATCTATAAAGCAGTAGTTGGTTGTAAGGGTACCAGGTTTTGGAATAAAAGTAAGATCGCCTTTAATGAATTTGTTTATCACTTTGTTTACACTGATGGGATGTGTTTCAATGCCTGGCCCGTAAACTTTTGAAAGCGCCACCGTTACAGCTGGTAATCCTTTCCGGGAATATTCATTTACCAGTTTCTCTGCCAGAAATTTGGTGTATTCATAATCATTATCAAATGAAATAATTCTTGGATCATTTTCGCAAAGCGGCAAATTCAATGAAGGCCCGATAACCCCACAACTGCTCGTAAATACAAATTTGCTTACCCCAGCTTCCAGCGACTTCGACAATATATTTTCTGTGCCTTGCACATTGACTTGCTGAAAAACATCAGCATCATTTGCAAATATTTTTACACTGGCAGCCGTATGATATACCTGCTCACAATAACGAATAGCGCCTGTGATAGAATGTTTGTTTGTAATATCACCGGGAAAAACGTGGATGTTTTTATGACGGGGAACATTCGCTGAACTACAGTCCCTGACCAATATATTCACGTCATTGCCTCGCTCAGCCAGGGTAAGCGCCAATTGATGGCCAACATACCCAGTTGCTCCTGTAACAAAAATTTTCATTTGACAAGTTTTAATTGGTTAACAAAAAATATATTGGAGGTATTTCATAAGACAGGGATAAAGCAATGTGTAATACAATTGCCGGCCATACCGAATTAAAGGCTACGCAACAAAGGCTAAGCACTATACCAAAAGGAATACAACCCCACATCTCCTTATTGTTGGTAAATAGATGTATTAATACGGTAAGCCCGGTTGTAACCAGTAGTGCGGAAAAAATGCCTACTATTTGAATACATTCAAATAACAAAAATCCACGAAAAAAAAGTTCATAGGAGAAGAGAAATAGTATCCTGAAGAAAAAATAATGAACGAGAAATACTTTTGATAACCCAGCACAATAATACCGGCTAATTTCAATTTTACGACCTGCCCGATACCCTGTAAGACAAATAACTACTAATAAAAACAGGAATAGCAAGACAAGGGAATTTGAGGGTAATCCAGTACCAGATAATGTAGCTTTGAAGGATTGATGAAACAGCATAACCGGCACAAGAGCCAGCCATCCGATCCCAGCAATATGTAACCCAAGGAGGTTACCGGTATTAGCCGCTATTATACCATTTACATCAAACAACCGGTTACTTTTATTTCGGTTGGTTATCCAGGTAAGTAAAAACATCACGCCGTAACAACCTGCATAAATTATTAAAGGTGGTATACTTTTCATGTCAATTATTTTTAGCATCTGGAAGAATGATCACATTATAAAATGATGTGCTTATTTCAATTTTATTACAAATGCCGCCTCTGTAATAAAAACAATTGCTGCTACCACCCGGAAATTTCACTTTGTATCCACCATCATCCATTTTTTGTATTGGAATAAAAAGTTGGTGTTTATCGCAATACACGTAGGCAATTCCTACAGGTTCCTCGAAATATAAACTCAGGAGGTTGGTTCCAATAAAAGGAATGGCAAGATTCTCCCTGCCTGAATTTTCCAACACCTCATAGTGCGTTCCTGCAAACCTTGTTGTTTTATCTAGTTTTATTGTACCATTGGCTTTTCTAAACTGGGCGGAACAGATTAATTTCCCATTTTCAAATGTGGATGATTCCCTTGCAGTGATTTTCAACAACCAAATAATCCTTGTTTGGATTTCGGAATTCAAAGTCATGATTGATTTAATGCCGTCAATATTTCTTTCAATTGTTAACCAACCGATATCAACCCCGCTTTTTTTTACTGTATAATTCAACAGTAGTCTTTGAGCTCCCGATTTTGCAGGAATAAGAGAAAGGAACAGGATAAGAAGAGCCACAAAAATGGTTACTAAAAAAACACTCCTATACATAGTCCAGTGAGAGCAACTCCTTATCAAATGTTTATTTGCCATTTTCTGATATAGCGTGTAAATTAAAAATGGTATCATAATGGTTGTTTTTAAAATTGTTTGAAAATATCAACCTGGCTCATTCCAAAAAAATTATTGTTTTAAAAACTTATAGTTTAAGTTTGATTAGACTTTGATTAACAAGCCAAAAGTATAGCACCGATAAAGCCATTTAAAATTGATAATTGCGCCTCGTGTTTTTGAATGGATAATAAATACTGAATCAGTAATTTTTGAAAATAGCAGTAATATTTTTTGCATCAATTGCCAAAGTGAATGACTAACTTAGTAATACCTACTAAAATAAATTCCGCCTTTGGCAGTTTTTACCAAACTTATTGTACATGGATATCAACAGCAGCCAGCAACTATTTTTTCAGCACATAAAGGGAAAATTACCGTCGCACATCTCCACTGTTGACGCGGTAGCAGATTTACTAAACATCAGTAATGACAGTGCTTACCGTCGTATCAGGGCAGATAAGCTCATCAGTTTTGAAGAGTTACAAAAGCTATGTGTGCATTTTAAAGTTTCACTTGACCAGTTTCTAAACCTTCAAAGTGATGCTATCATATTTACCGGGAAATTAGATACTGATATAACTTTCGGTTTTGAAAATTGGCTGGAGGAAGTATTAAAGCAGTACGCCATCATCAGTAGTTTTGAGAAAAAGCATATTTATTTTCTTTTAAAGGATATTCCATTTAACATTCATTTTCAAATACCAGAATTAGCAGCTTTCAAGTATTTTGTATGGATGAGAACCTTCCCAGGTTTCGAGGTTGAAAAGGGAGGGGCGTTCTCTTTTGATTACCCTGAATTTGAGTCACAAAATGCCCTGGGAATGAAAATTGTAGATATTTACAATACTATTCCCACCACAGAGATATGGAATACCGAAAGCATTAATACTACAATGCGGCAAATTGAATACTATTACGAGGCAGGTGGTTTGGTGTCGAAAGAGCAAGCCTACATTCTCTTTGACAAGATGAAACAATTATTGAACCATGTTGAAAAAGAAGCCGAACTCGGTTGTAAATTTAAAGTAGGTGAGCAACCGAACATAGGTTCTGCAGAATACCGGTTGTTCAACAATGAGCTGATATTAGGTGATAACAGTTTGTTAGCTGAGTTGGGCGATATGAGAGTAACTTTTATCAACCACAGCATTTTGCATTTTATTGGCACTACGGATATTTCCTTTAATTCCGCTATTTTTAATAACCTGACAAACCTGATGCAAAAATCCAGACTGATCAGTAAAAGTGATGAAAGAGAAAGAATACGGTTCTTCAACCGTCTTCGTGTTGAGATAGACAGGAGAAAGGCATTGCTTTAATACTACGGCAATACCCGTATTAATTTTGGGATCATTTAAGAACCTTGCGAAATAGTGTATATTTCGCCAATCAAATTTTAATCCTGCCTTAGTATTCAAATTACTAAACAATGCTACATGCACCAGGATAACGCACAGGTTTTGTATTTTCAACAAATAAAGAAATTGCTGCCACCGCATTTAAATGTGGCGGATGAGATAGCCAAAGTACTTGAAATAACTGCTGATAGCGCTTACCGGAGAATAAGGGGAGAAAAGCAGATAACCTTTGAAGATTTGCTGAAATTAAGTGGCAGGTACAAGTTATCTATTGACCAGTTTTTGAATTTGCAGGGCAATGGCTTTATTTTTTCCGGAAAACTAAGTCATTCATCGGGAAATTTTATTGAACAGTACCTGACCAATATGTTAAAAGAGTTTGATTTTATCAGAAGTTTTAATCATAGTCATATTTACTTTCTGCCGAATGATATCCCTCCTTTTGCATATTTTCAGTTTCCTGAGTTATCAGCATTTACTTTCTTTTATTATATGAAAAGCCTGCTTAACCTCGGGGAATTGAAGGATCAAAAGTTTTCAGTTAAGTGCCTCAACGCAGCACATGTAAAATTGGGAAAAAAAGTACAGGAAAGCTTTAACAACATCTCTTCTACAGAAATATGGGGCACGGATTCCATCGACAGTATTTTACGCCATATAGCTTTTTACCGAGACACGCAGGCTTTTGAATCTATGGAAGATATTTTATGCCTGTACGATAACCTGGATAATCTTATTACCCATATTGAAAAACAAGCAGAACTTGGATTTAAGTTCACCTATGGTGAGATCCCTGTTAAAAATTCCGCCTCTTTTAGAATGTATTATAATGATCTAATCACCGGCGACAATTGCATGTTCGCAGAAATGGGTATTAGCAAAGTAACCTATATCAATCACAACCTGATTAATTTTATGTTTACAAGGGATGAAGAATTCAATAATTACACAAAAGCCACCTTTGAAAATGCTATCCGAAAGTCTACGCAAATCAGTATGGTAGGTGAAAAATCAAGGGCCCGGTTTTTTACCCAGTTGCGTAAGAAGATACGGACGCAGAAAGAAGCAATTATTCATTATTAATGCGTTAAAACCCCTATCGCCGGGTTAGCCGAAGTTACTTACCACTGGTACCTTCCCTGGTAGAGGCTTTATTAAAATAACACCAATATTAAAAACGGTGAGTGCCAACACCGACAAAGAAACATAATCCTGTATGGTAATGGGAAATAATTTTTTATGTACTACCTGCTCCGGGTGTTGAGCAGCATACTCATTTAAACCCTGTACATAACCGCTGATTAACTGTATAAAACCCGGTGTAAGTGTATTCCAATTTTCTATCGTTATCTCCCTGCAACGAAATAATGCATAAGCATAATCACCCGTTGCGCCGGCTTTGCCGAACACTTTTCCCATCAATCCTTTTACCGGTAAAATAACGTGCTGCATACTTTTAAAATCATCTTCGGCTTCTGCCCATGCAAGGTCATAGGCAACTGCTGCATCGGTCTTTGCAAAAATATGTGGTACTCCAAATGAATCTCTTACAATGTCGATTGACTGCGGATTTATAATTGCCTGCGAAAAAAGGCTATTACATAACAGGATAAAAAAAGCTGGAATAAAAAGGCGTTTCATGTAAAAATTATTGTTCAAAATGATGGAAGCTGTGTCAGCTTATTTTGCGAATAAAGATAGGATGTTATGGTATTGCGGCAAGAGATTGTTCCCTTTTCATTTACGCAACGT
>JANPNY010000224.1:0-4065 GCA_031427745.1 Chitinophagaceae bacterium
TTGGATGCTTGATCCGCTTAAAAGCAAAAAAGGAAATATACAACTGGGCCTCGGTATTAAGTTGGCAACGGGCGATTATAATTATAAAGATTACTGGTACAATGTGGGACCCGGTGGAACCAAGGAATTAAGAACTGTAGACCAATCCATTCAATTGGGTGATGGTGGTACAGGCATTACTGTTGAACTATATTCTTTCTATAATTTTAAAAGCAATTTTGGTATTTATGGAAGCTTCTATTACCTCGTTAATCCAAGAGAACAAAACGGCACCAGAACTTATAGGGAAACATTAACACCTGTGTTGGCCAACGAAGCTATCATGAGTGTACCCGATCAATACATGGCAAGGGCGGGGTTCAATTATTCTTTCAACAAAATAAAAGGTTTGTCATTTGCGGCAGGTGCCCGACTAGAAGGCATCCCAGTAAATGACCTTATCGGAGGTAGTGGCGATTTTCGTCGTCCGGGTTACATCTGGTCTGTAGAGCCCTCCGTTAATTATGCCGTTAAGAATATAACCCTTTTTGCATCGGTACCTTTTGCTGTTGTTCGCAATCGTACCCAAAGCAATACCGATAAAGAAAATTCAATTAAACGGGGTGTGTTTGTAAGGGGCGATGCAGCTTTTGCAGATTATTCTGTTAATATGGGTGTATCAGTTAAATTTTAAAATCAAAAGGAGAAAGTTTCTTATCAAATGAAATAAAAATTTTTATGCAATCAAAATATAAATTACCAAAACTATTATTGTTTTTTATTTTACTCAGCCATAGTACGTTTGCGCAAACAGATATAGACGCCATTATGATGCCAAAACAAAATTTTTGTGGTGGACTAATGTACGGACAAAGCAGTTGGAAAAACTACTGGGAAGGCACTTTTAAAAGAAACAATCAAAACCTGGGTACGGTAACTACTTCTATGGTAAACATCATGGGCAACTATGGGGTTACCGATAAATTAAACCTGCTTTTTGGGGTGCCTTACATTCAAACAAAAGCATCTGCAGGTACATTGGCAGGCCAAAAAGGTATCCAGGATTTATCACTTACAGCTAAGTATATGCCGATAGAAACCAACCTCGGTATTGGTACCTTTTCATTGTATACCATCGGCTCGGTATCTACACCACTAAGCAATTATGTAGCAGATTTTTTACCCTTAAGTATTGGTCTGCATAGCAGCACTGCCACCGGCAGGTTAATGGTAGATTACCAGGTGCATCAATGGTTTGCAACGATATCTGCTGCTTATATTGCCCGTAAAAATATCAGCATAGATCGTACAGCCTATTACACCAACCAAATGCATTACAGCAATGAGGTAACCATGCCCGATGCCACCAACATCAACGTACGCATGGGTTACAGAACAAGTCATTTAATTGCCGAAGCTATATTCGATCAGTTTACCACACAAGGTGGTTTTGATATTCGCAAAAACGATATGCCCTTTCCCAGCAATAAAATGAATGCAAAAAGAATTGGTGCGAATGTAAAATATACCTTTCACAAAAAGCTATCGGGCTTATCCGCCATTGCAAACGGCAACTATGTTTTCGATGGCCGCAATGTTGGCCAGTCGTTCGGTATTATGGCAGGTGCATTTTACCAAATGGACTGGACAAAGAAGAAAAAGAAAGTGGACGAGAAGAAATAGTAATCAGCATTTAATTTTTTTTGCTGACCAACACTTGAGCCTTGATTGAACTTCAGTGGCGACGCTCCGTTCAAATTCATATCCCTGATGAAGCTTTTATTAACAATAGGTAAAAAACTTTTTTAAAAATATTTAAGCATACTACAACATGAAAAAAGCAATCATTTTTTTATTAGCTGCAACAGCAATATTTGTTGCATGCAAAAAAGATATCACCGAACGCAACTTGTTGTTCGGCACATTAAAACCTGCAAAAACAGATAGCCTTGCCGGCACCTGGAAAACGCTTTTACTTACTGCACCCAATGAGTTTGCATTGGCAGCACCCGGCGCAACCAATGTGCCTGCCTACGCCAGGGAAATTAATGAAATAAAAAGTTTTCAGGCAGCACTTACTAATGAGCAACGCAGCCGGATTGCATACTGGAGTGCCGGTGCCGTATTGCGTTGGAACGAAATTATGCGAACCCTGGTAGCAAGGCATAACCTGGCCCCGTATCAAAATGAAGATGGCACTTATCCGGCTCCCAGTGCCAATAATCCTTTTGCGTATCCACAGTTTCCTTTTAGCAACCCGCCGTTTGCAGCAAGGGCTTATGCCTATGTAAGTGCCGCACAATACGATGCATTGGTAGCTGCCTATCATTATAAAAAATTGTACAACCGGCCTTCGCCTTATACAGTAGATGCAAGCCTGGAAGTATTAGTTGCTAAAACAACTTTAGCAGCCTACCCCAGCGAAGACGGAGTGGTTGAAGGCGTAACAGTGGAAATGCTTAAACTATTGTTTCCCACAGAAGGCGCTTACATCCGGGCAATGGCAGAGGAAGAAAAATTATGTCGTATAATGAGTGGTGCCAATGTACGCAGCGATATAGAAGCCGGTGAAGTTTTAGGCAGATTGGTAGCAGCAAAATTTACGGCAAAAGCTGCAGGTGACAGAGCTGGTGTAGCTATCGGTACCCCGGCCATTTGGGCACAGATAGAAGCTGATTGTAAAGCCCGTGGCGAAACACCCTGGATGAGTTTGGATATGCCCAAACGCCCGCCCATGCTGCCATTATATGGTAATGTAAAATCTTTTTTAATTGACTCACTAACGCAGGTGGCCAACAGGCCTGTTCCGCCACCGCTTACTTCATCCGAAAAGTTTAAAACAGAGCTGGCGGAGGTAAAAAAGTATGCTGATAATCCCACCAGGGAAAATATAAAAATTGTACATTTTTGGGCAGATGGCACCGGCACCTACACTCCACCCGGGCATTGGAATGCGATTGCAGCCGAAGAATTTGTACAACAAAATTTTAGCGAAGTACGCTGGGCACGAAACATGGCTTTGCTAAACCTGTCCATTATGGATGCAGGCATCGCCTGCTGGGACGCTAAATATTTTTATTTCAACCAACGGCCAAGCCAGGCAGACCCAAGCATAAAAACATTAACAGGTATTCCTAATTTTCCTGCCTACGTTTCGGGACATTCTACCTTTAGCGCTGCCGCTGCTACTTATTTAAGCCATGTAATACCAGCAAGGGCAGATGCGTTTAATGCCATGGCAAAAGAAGCGTCAGACTCAAGAATGTTTGGTGCTATTCATTACCGCAGCGATTGTGAAAAAGGTTTAGAGTTGGGCAGCAAAGTTGCAACATCTGCAATTGCCAGGGCAAAGATAGATGGAGCTGAATAAATTTAAAATCGTTCAAATTTATATAGAAGGCCCTGTAATGCTACATGGGATCAATTTTTTAAAAAAGAAGAATTTTTCAACATATTGGTGTCCTGTCTTTTTAGTAGCAGGGTACTACAAAAGGTTAAGTTTTATGTAGAAGGCGGGGTAATTCTTTACACCGCCATTTTCTTTCAATCTTAAACTATGAAGTACTTTAAATTAATTTTCACTTTTTATTTTGCCGGTTTTGCCGGGCATGTTGCTGTTTCCCAGGATGCTCCAAACAAGGTTAAAGTATTGGACAGTATCACCATAAAATCTTACCTGTATTTAAATAATGTAAAACCCTTGCAAGCCGAGCAGGGTACTTATATTTTTTCTGGTAAAAAAACTGAGGTCATCAGCCTTGCACAGATACCTGCTGACGTAACCAATAAAACGGGCAGGCAAATTTTTGCCAAAATACCCGGCGTATTTGTGTACGATATGGATGGCGCTGGAAACCAGGTAAATATTGCTGCCCGTGGCCTTGATCCACATCGTGGCTGGGAGTTTAACAACCGCAAAGACGGTATCATTACCAACTCTGATATGTATGGCTATCCTGCCAGTCATTTTAGTATGCCTTTTGAAAGCCTCGAAAGAGTTGAACTGGTAAGAGGAACCGGCTCACTGCAATATGGTGCTCAGTTTGGCGGCATGATAAACTATATCACTAAGCAATGTGATACCAG
>JANPNY010000225.1:0-3031 GCA_031427745.1 Chitinophagaceae bacterium
CATACTCAAAATCAACTGGTATTTATTGAAGTAATTGACATTGGTTCTGGCCTAGAACCCGAAGCTCTTGAAGATATTTTTATTCCATTTTTTACTACCAAAGAAAACGGTTCGGGCATTGGCTTAAGCTTATCCAGGCAAATAATTCAGCAGCATGGAGGCACCATAAAGTTATTTCAACACCGGGAAAAGGCTGCAGATTTATAGTAGCCCTAACGGAATTGCGGGAATTGAAAAAAGGATAAAAATCAAAAAAACCCACACTTGTTAGTATGGGCTTTTTTATAGCTGTTAGTAAAAGTAACGGTGATTATTTTTGTTCGGCGCCTTCAACCAAAACAACGGTTTTGTTATTAAGCACTTCTACAAATCCACTCTTAATGTTGTATAAGGTGGTGGAAGATTTGTCCACCAGTATTTTAAGGCTTCCAGCTTTTAAGGCACTCACCATCGATGCATGTTTGTCTAATACTTCAAACGAACCACTAATACCGGGCAATTGCACGCCATATACTTCGCCGCTGAATATTTCTTTTTCTGGTGTTAAAATTTCTAGTGTCATGCCCCTGTCCCCTAAAGGGGGAACTTGATTTGTTGGTTAATGATTAATTCCAAATTTTCTTCAGTTCATTCGTTTCGATAAAGGCTCAGTATTGATATTTAGTACAAGTGTGATTAAAAATCCTTTTACCAAAAAGGATTTTTAACAAACAACTGTTGCCAATGAAGCTTAATAGATATTCTAAAGTCTGGTTCAAAAAAACTTACACCTATAAAATTAAAATCTATTTAAACTTACTCAGAATGCCTCGTCCTAAGTTCCCCCTTTGGGGGACAGGGGGCTCTACACCGCAGCCGCCATCAACTTTTTACCTTTTTCAATTGCATCTTCCAACGTACCTACAAGGTTAAATGCTGCTTCAGGATATTCATCCACTTCTCCGTCCATGATAGCGTTAAAACCACGGATGGTATCTTCTATAGGAACCAATACACCTTTTAAACCGGTAAACTGCTCGGCCACAAAGAATGGCTGAGATAAGAAACGCTGCACCCTGCGTGCCCGTGATACAATCAATTTATCATCATCACTTAATTCATCCAAACCAAGAATGGCGATAATATCCTGTAATTCTTTGTAGCGCTGTAAAATCAATTTTACCCGGTTGGCTGTGTTGTAATGTTCTTCACCCACAATCAACGGCGTTAAAATCCTGGAGGTACTATCCAAAGGATCCACCGCAGGATAAATACCCAAATCCGCAATTTTACGACTCAATACCGTGGTGGCGTCCAGGTGAGCAAAAGTTGTTGCCGGGGCCGGATCTGTTAAATCATCCGCAGGTACATAAACCGCCTGTACCGAAGTGATAGAACCATTTTTAGTTGAGGTGATCCTTTCCTGCATCAAACCCATTTCTGTAGCCAATGTTGGCTGGTAACCTACCGCACTTGGCATACGACCCAACAAAGCCGATACCTCAGAACCTGCCTGTGTAAAACGGAAGATATTATCTACGAAAAACAAAATGTCTTTTCCTTGTCCGCTGCCATCGCCATCACGGAAATATTCTGCAATAGTTAAACCGCTCAAAGCCACACGAGCCCTTGCTCCCGGTGGTTCGTTCATTTGTCCAAATACGAAGGTAGCCTTGCTGTCTTCCAAACCTTTTACATCCACTTTGCTTAAATCCCAGCCGCCTTCTTCCATGCTATGTTTAAAATCGTCGCCATAATTCATAATGCCGGCTTCAATCATTTCTCTCATCAAATCATTTCCTTCCCTTGTACGCTCACCCACACCAGCAAACACCGATAAACCATTGTAAGCTTTGGCGATATTGTTAATCAACTCCTGTATCAATACTGTTTTACCCACACCTGCACCACCAAACAAACCAATTTTACCTCCTTTTGCATAAGGTTCAATCAAATCAATAACCTTAATACCAGTGAATAAAATTTCGTTGGCTGTACTTAAATTTTCAAATAACGGCGGCTTGGCGTGAATGGGACGACCGCCCACTTTGCTCACCTGTGGCAAACCATCAATAGCATCGCCGGTTACATTAAACAAACGACCTTTAATAGCCTCACCTACAGGCATTGCTATTGGCTTACCCGTATCAATAACTGTAGTACCCCTTACCAAACCTTCTGTACCGTCCATCGCAATGGTACGCACGCTATCTTCACCCAAATGCTGCTGCACTTCTAAAACAAGTATATCACCATTTTCTTTTTTAAGTTCCAATGCGTTTAAAAATTTCGGGGAGGTTGCTATCGCTGTCAAACTGAACGTCAACCACAGCGCCAATGATTGATTTTATTTTACCGGTGTTGGCCATAAATTATATTTTATTTATAAGTAGTCCTGATTTTTGGCGGCAAAGGTAAGGGTTGCGTATTAAAATTTGAAATTTGAAATCTTGATATTTTTGAGACCGGCTTTTGAGCCCTGATTGAACTGCAGTGGCGACGCTCCGTTCAAAGGGAGAATGGCTATTGGGCTGGTACAATTGGGGTTTCTTTAGTTGATAGTTCCCTATTTACATCATTAAGAATCCAGGTAATGTGTAATTTTCTGGCTGATTAAAAAAATAGGATTGGGGCTTCAGGCAACCATTCTTCGGTTTTTGTAATCCTATATAAGTGTAACTTCAATGTTTAAAACATTCATAATTTGATTTATGAAAATATACCTGCCATTTTTTTTTAGTACTGCTGCTTTTAAGCTGCCGAAAACAAACCATTATATGCACCGGCAATTGTGCGCCCATTACAATAAGTGGAACCACCTTTAATAAAATCAGCAATACAGCACAGCCAAATGTACCCATTTCGTTGGATTGGGTGCAAGCCCGTATTTGCATTTGCAGTCAAAAAAATGTGTTTACCGGCCAATCGGGCAGCGATGGCAGTTTTACCATTACGGCAAATATAGATACCAGTATGTTTAAAAATTATGGCTTAAAGCTGTACGTTTCCAAAAATGATGATTTTATAGTTATCAGGGATTCAACTTTTGCAA
>JANPNY010000226.1:0-3399 GCA_031427745.1 Chitinophagaceae bacterium
TCAAGGTTGTTTAAAGAAGCTGGAATATAATCGCCACTGTTAGCACGTGCCTGTAGGGCTTTTCGTATTTGATACCATCCTACATCAGCCCTATTTAATTTTAATTCATCACGTACGCCCCGGACATCAATTTGTTCAAAATATGCTTGCCATAGTTTTTTCCCTTCTAGCAAAACGGCATTAGCTTCTTTGGAAAATATTTTGCCCACCATGTATTTAACCATAAAATCACTCTCAAACCTATCAGGGGCGCCTACTTCTTCTTCGGTAAAAGGGATGAAATGATTGACGATGCTCCATTTTTTACCGTTCCATTCAAGGTCGTTGGCACTGGCTGTTCTTTGACAACGATTGAATAGCATCCATATTAAACAATCACTTTTAAACTCGTTGCTTAATGGTTCTGTGGGTTGCAAAAATTGGTCTCTATCGTTGAGCCAAGTGGGGAGAACTAATCTTCTTACAGAAAAAATAATAGCTGCTTGCCAAAGATTTTCTTCAGTAATATAAAAACCATTTCCTCCACCATAAGGTGAAGAAAAAATAATAGTTTGTTGTTCGGCGTGTTGTAAATCGTTTACACCACAGTACATATAAGCAATTGCATTGTTAGACCAATTCTTTACACGAGGATTTGTTTCAGATGGTGAGATTGCATTTTTTAATGGGATGACATCTACCTTATTTGCCTTTGGTCTATCTAACCAAACATTTAAAAAATGAACTATTCGGTAAATTATAAAATAATTTTTCTCCAATAGGACTAGCATTTTTATCTAATACATCAACTGATATTTCTGTAATAGGCGTTTTGATTTTTGCGTTTTGATTTGTTTTCCAAATTAAAAACCCAATTGGAAATTTTCCAGTTAACCCTTCAAATGCTTTATTATGAACAACAAAGCCACCTAAATATTTAGCGTTCCAAACTTGCCTAAATTTTTCAAAGTTGGGTGCATTCACATATTTCAAAGTGCTAAACATTGCAATTGTTGCTGTGGAGATTTCGATTGCTATTCGTGCAATAAATTGAGTAAATAATTCATTACTCGCCTTTCCATAATCTTGCATAGAAGTAAGAGCAATTTTAGTTTTAGCAACGCCTGTTTTATTTTCTGCATCAACTCCTTTAGCAATATTTTCAAAGTTCGTTGCCTCCGCATAAGGCGGATTAATCAATACCAAAATCTTCTTTCCATCTTTAATAGCTTGTTGTAATCCTTGTGGTATTTTATTGGTTAGGGTATAATCTATTTGCCCAAAATCATTAATATCATCATTCAAATAATCGTATTGAAACCTTGTGGCAGCCACACAGGTTTTGGTGGCTTTCATTACATCTACATCGGCAGCATCTAAGGTACTCATAAATATATTGCGTGGGTTGCTATGCTTAACCTCCAGGTTGCCAACACCGCAACACATATCCCACACTATATAATCTTTTTGCCAGTTTTTGCCAAGGGTTTCGGTTAGTTTATCGTAGGCTTTATCTACCACAGCAAGGGGCGTGTAATAAGCACCTTTAAAACTGCGTTCGTCAATAGGTATCAAGCTATCACGACGTTCCAGTAAATAATTTCTATACTCTTGTGCAGGTGGCCGGTGGTAAATAGCCCAAAATTGTCGGTACCCATCCCTATTGCCTAACTCATACAATTTGCCATTTAGCATAAATACAGGTGCATTGCCCTTGTGCAATAATTCGGCAGGCAGGTTGGCATGTGTGCTTACCGTACCATCACTCATGATGTCGGCAAAAAACAACAGTGCATATTCCTCGGGGGCAACGCCTCTTACTTCTTGCCCTATCATTACTACCCACTTATCAAATACTTGTTTTAGGTTGTCGGGGGTTATTTGTGTGCGTATAATATCACCACTTTTAATGGCGTTTTTTATGGTGCTTATAAACTCGTCTTCGTGAGTTTCTATTTTAAAACTCACTATGTAAGTACCTATATAAGCACTCACTACATCCAATGCTTCTTGTGTGTAGCCACTAGCACTTTTGCCCCATTTTATTGGTTGTTTTCTATTGCTAATGAGGGGTAGTGCATCGGCGGCTTTCATGATAGCCGCCTTCTTGGTATCTATCACACACAAAAAGGGAGGTATGTTTTCGCCCTTGTCCAATGCCTGTTGCACATAATGTAGCAACTGTGTAAACATTTGGTAGGTGCTGTATTTGTAACCTTCTTTCGCCTCAAACCATATTTCTTTGGTCTGTATGTCTATTAGGTTTTTGCTAAAGCCTTTTAGCCCCAATGCTTTTATGTAAGCATCTTTTACATCTTCTTCGGTTCGGGCTTGCAATAGTTCTTGGTAAAGGGTCATAAATCTATTGTTGGTTCTATATATTAAAAGTGAAAGTATTAAAACATTTTCAATACTATTTCTAAAGAGGTAGTTATAAAAAAAATAGCTGCTAACAAGTTAATCAACCTAGTTACAATACATCACAAAAAAACCTTAAAATGTCCCCTGCAGTGTCCCCTATAAACTAAAAAAAGCCGTGATAGTTAATGCTATCAAGGCTTTTATGTTTTACAATGTGCCCAGGAATGGACTCGAACCATCACATCCTTGCGAATGCTGCCACCTGAAGGCAGTGCGTCTACCAATTTCGCCACCTGGGCAGGTGAGCATTGCAAATATAGATAAATCAAAAAAACAACTACTCCTTTTGGTAATTAAATTTATAAAGCAACATCCCTGCTTTTCCACCCGGTTAATAAAACACCGGCAACTACCAATAGGGTGCCGGCTATTTGTTCTGCAAAAATCTTCTCACCTAAAAAAAAATGTGCCTGAATGATAGTGCTTACCGGTCCAATTCCGGAAATAATGGCCAAATTGTTAGACCCTATTTTTTTAAGCGCATTTGAAATAAAAAAACTAGGTATAACAGTTGCGACTATAGCGAGTAAAAGTCCATAGTGCCAAAAACTGCTGTTCGCTGATACTTCCTGGTAATTTCCTTTTAATAAAAAGTGGAGCAAAACACCCATGGTTGCTGCCAGCATTGTGTATGCTGTAAACTTTGTAGCCCCCACCACCGGAATCATTTTACCACTGCCAACGATATATAGCGCATAGGTAATGGCGCAAGTAAAAATCAATATACTGCCAACAAAAAAATGGGGGTTACTGGTATCAATGTGTAGCTCTCCATAATAAGCCAACGCAACACCAGCATAGGTTAGCAACAGCGCAAGCTTTTGGATACCACTTATTTTTTCCTTAAAAACTGCCGCATTAATCAATAATACAAAACTGGGGTACAAAAATAAAATCAATCGCTCCAGTCCGGCACTGATATATTGTAAACCCACAAAATCCAGCAAACTACTCAGGTAATAGCCAAACATTCCCAAAATTGCAACTAAGAACCATTGT
>JANPNY010000227.1:0-7605 GCA_031427745.1 Chitinophagaceae bacterium
CCTTGATGTTGAATCAAAAACTGGCAGGGGCGATTTAACCACTGATAATGCGTATTCAAATTTCGATTTAAAACTTGAATGGAAAATTTCTCCCAATGGTAACAGCGGCATCATTTTTTATTCACAAGAAGGCGATCAATATAAAAATTCTTATGTTACCGGACCCGAAATGCAGGTGCTGGACAACGATGGCCATCCCGATGGAAAAATAATCAAACACAGGGCGGGTGATTTGTATGATTTAATAAAGAGCAGTAAAGAAACGCCCAAGCCGGTAGGCGAATGGAATCAGGTAGAAATTATTTCTAACAACGGTAACCTTAGCCTTTTTTTAAATGGCGAAAAAACAGTCTCCACCTCTTTGTGGGATGATAATTGGAAACAACTGATTGCAGGCAGTAAATTTAAAGGCATGCCCGACTTCGGAAAATTTAAATCAGGGAAAATTGTTTTGCAGGATCATGGAGATGCTGTTTACTTTCGTAACATTAAAATAAAAGTATTGTAACTTATGTTACATGTTTCCTGATAACCTTCTTTTAATTTTAAAATCTAATAATTTAATCATGAAAAAACTATGCCAGGCAGCCTTATTGGTTGCCTTTATTTTCTGCGGATTCAATGGTAAAGCCCAGAAAAAAAAGCCAGTTAATGGCTATTACCAGATAACCGTTTATAACTTTAAAACCAGCGAGCAGCAAAGCCTTATTGACAATTACCTGCAAATGGCCTACCTGCCGGCATTGCACCATTTAAACATAAAGAATGTAGGCGTATTTACACCTGTCACCAATGATACCTCCATCAACAAAAGATTGTATGTAATTATTCCACTCCCATCTTTTGAAGCCGCTGCCACATTAACTAAAAAAATTACGAGCGATGTTACTTATTTATCAAACAGTAAGGCTTACCTCGATGTAGCTCACACAAATCCTGCCTATGCAAGGATAGAAAATATCTTGCTGGAAAAATTTGCAATGGCCCCGTTTTTTTTGCTTCCAAAATTAACAGGAAACAGGGCTGAGCGAATTTTTGAATTACGCAGCTATGAGAGTGCATCGGAGAAAATATACCAGAATAAAGTTTACATGTTTAACGAAGGCAAAGAAATAGACATTTTTACAAAGCTCAATTTCAATGCTGTTTTTTACGCCACTGTAATTGCCGGAAGTCGTATGCCCAACCTGATGTATATGACAAGTTTTGAAAATATTACAGACAGGGACGAGCACTGGAAAAAATTCTCAGCCAGTGATGACTGGAAAAAACTTTCAGGTTTGCCCATGTTTCAAAACAATGTTTCTAAAGCCGATATTATATTAATGAAATCAACTCCTTATTCCGATTATTAATTGCAAAAATGCCACAAGAACTCTCACTTTTAATGATTTTAAAATCAATCTATTTATGAAATTTATCACGCTACTAAAATCCGGCCTGTTTTTATTAATTGCTTTTGCTATCGTTTCCTTTTCAGTCCCTAAAAAAATGCCTGCTGTACTGGTGTTCTCTAAAACAAATGGTTATAGGCATGCAAGCATTCCTGCCGGAATTGCTGCTATTAAAGCCATGGGCGAAGCCAATAAATTTACGGTAGAAGCAACGGAAGATTCTCTCGCTTTTACAGTTGAAAATCTGTCTAAATACAAAGCCGTTATTTTTTTGAGTACCACTGGAAATGTGTTAGGTGAAGCACAGGAAAAAGCATTGGAAAAATTCATTCAGCAGGGTGGCGGATTTGTAGGTGTGCATGCTGCCGCTGATTGTGAGTATGATTGGCCCTGGTATGTAAAGATGGTGGGCGCCAGTTTTCTTTCTCACCCGGAGCAACAGGTAGCAAAACTGCTGGTTAAAGATAAAACGCACCGCTCAACCAAACACCTGCCCGATACATGGGAAAGAAAAGATGAATGGTATAATTTTAAAAGTATGAACCCGGATGTGAAAGTATTAATTACCATTGATGAAAATTCTTACAAAGGTGGAAAAAATGGAGATAATCATCCCATGGCCTGGTTTCATGATTATGATGGTGGCAGGGCTTTTTATACAGAGTTGGGTCATGCAGAAGAATCATTTAGCGAGCCGCTGTATTTACAACATTTACTGGGAGGCATTCAATACGCATTAAAAAAGTAATGGCAATTTTGAGTAACAAAAGTTACAGCCTGTTCCTATTCCTTTTGTATTAAATGAATTTTTTAAAACAGGATTTGATTCATCACAAAGGGTTTGTCAAAAATCGTTTAACGATTGTGCTTATTTGTTAGAAAAAAGAAAATCAAATGCTTTTCTACAAAACTATTTACAGATATTTATAAAAAAACTGCCACATGGGAGATACACTCCAAATTAAAAAATCAGCTAAACAATACGATGTAGTAATAGTAGGTTCCGGCGCAGGAGGCGGCATGGCTGCTTATGTGCTTGCCAATGCAGGCCTGAAAGTTTGCCTGCTGGAAGCTGGTCCTAATTATGATCCTGCTATCAATTCTTCGCAATTAAAAAATGCATGGGAATCTCCCAGGAGAGGCGCCAGTACTAAGTTTCGCCCCTTTGGCGATTTTGATGCCTGTTACTGGGGTTGGGAAATAGATGGTGAGCCATTTACCCACGCACCCGGCGATAAATGGGAGTGGTGGCGTGCAAGAATGGTTGGTGGCCGTACCAACCACTGGGGCAGAATTTCGTTGCGCTTTGGGCCAAAGGATTTTAAAAGTCATAGTATTGATGGTTTAGGAGATGACTGGCCGATAGGATACGACGATATAAAACCTTATTACGATAAGATAGATAAAATGCTGGGGTTATTCGGTACCAACGAAGGGTTACCCAACGATCCGGATGGGATATTTCTTGCGCCACCCAAGCCAAGGCTACATGAAATTTTTATAAAAAATGCGGCGCCCCAGGTTGGTGTACCCGTTATACCCAGCAGGCTCAGTATTCTCACCAAAAAAATAAATAAGGATAGGGGCGAATGTTTTTATTGTGCACAATGCGGCAGGGCTTGTAAGGTATATGCCGATTTTTCTTCTTCGTCTGTTTTGATAAAACCTGCCGTTGCAACCGGAAATGTTGATTTGGTAACCAATGCTATGGCACGGGAAATACAAACCAATAAAGAGGGATTGGCAACAGGTGTTTCTTACGTAAGTAAAGATGATATGCAGGAGTACCAGGTGCAGGGAAAAGTAGTAATTCTTGCGGCAAGTGCCTGCGAAAGTGCCCGGCTTATGCTCAACTCAAAGTCTATCCAGCATCCCAATGGCATTGGTAACTCAAGTAATGTTGTGGGTAAATACCTGCATGATTCTACCGGAGCTGCTATGGGTGGCGTGTTACCAAAATTATTTGGCAGAAAGCGGTATAATGAAGATGGGGTGGGAGGTATGCATGTATATTCTCCGTGGTGGGCCGATAATAAAAAACTTGATTTCCCCAGGGGGTATCACATTGAATATTGGGGTGGTATGCAACAGCCTTCCTATGGTTTTGGCTTTGGTATGGAAGGTCAAAATGGTAAACATCCCGTTAATGGAAAAACAAAAGAAGCCGGTGGTTACGGAGCTTCGTTAAAGGAAGACTACCGTTATTTTTATGGTGCTGGTGTAGGTATGGCAGGCCGTGGCGAAAGCGTTGCAATGGCGAGTAATTATTGTGAGATAGACCCAAGCGTGGTAGATAAATTTGGTATACCTGTTTTAAGATTCAACACCAAATACAGTGAGTACGAAGTAAAACAGGCCAAACATATGCAGGAAACTTTCAGAGAAATTATGCATAAGATGGGGGCTATTATTACATGGGGCGATACCAACGATGCATCCAACGATTATGGTCTTGCTAACCCTGGAAACATCATTCATGAAGCCGGTACAGTAAGGATGGGTGACGATTCAAAAAAATCGGCGCTCAATAAATGGAGCCAGGCACATGATTGCAAAAATTTATTCAATGTTGATGGTGGTCAGTTTGTGTCGCAAGGTGATAAAAATATCACCTGGACTATTTTGGCCTTAAGCATGCGGGCATCAGAATATATTATTGATGAATTGAAGAAACAAAATTTATAGTATCTGCCCCAAAATGGAATGGGTAACTAAAGCAGGCTGCAATTTTAAAAGGCTGAAAAAATAAAAAGAACTTTAAATTTTTAATACTCCAGATTCTACCAAATTAAATGGAGGTAATAATTATTTTATGAACAGACGTAAATCTATTAAGGCTATTATTTTGGGAACCGCTTCTACATCATTGATGGCAGAAGCATGTAAAACAAGTGATAAAAAAGCAGTAGCAGTCGCAACTGAAGCCAATGATGCAGATCGAATGGCGGAGGAAAAAGTGTTTAATAAAAAACTGCAGGAGGACACATTTTTTACAAAGGAAGAAATGGCTACCATCACTATTTTGGGAGATATCATTATACCAAAAGATGAAGTAAGCGGAAGCGCAAGTGATGCTAAAGTGCCGGAATTTATTGAGTTTATTGTAAAAGATATGCCGAGGCACCAAACACCCATGCGGGGTGGCCTAAGGTGGTTGAACCTCGAATGCCTGAAACGATTTGAAAAACCTTTTACCGGCATTACAGACAAGCAGCGTTTAGCGGTAGTAGATGATATTGCTTATCCAGCCAAGGCTAAGCCGGGGATGAAACAAGGAGTAGCATTTTTTAATTTAATGAGAGACCTTACAGCAACTGGTTTTTATACAACAGAAATAGGCGTAAAAGATATCGGATACCAGGGTAACAGGCCTAATCAATGGAATGGCGTACCGGATGATGTATTAAAACAGTATGGGGTTGCCTATACAGAAAAAGAATTAAAGGAATGTGTAAGTTATGATAAGGTGTAATCGTCGTTTTATAAATTGATGATACAAATTTGTGTTCCAAATATTTTTGTACCAACAATAAATTCCCCTGTGAATGCAATGGGATAGCTTTTAATTTTTTTCTACAGGAGTGGACAAAAAACTAACGATCTAAACTAACCGTCCAAACTTTTTTATTACACCATAACTACCTTATTTTTACTGCCTAAAAATAATTATTTATGTCATACAACCTGCTTAAAGGTAAAAAAGGGATCATATTTGGCGCTTTGGATGAAAAGTCAATTGCATGGAAAACGGCCATACGTTGCCATGAAGAAGGGGCAGAAATATTATTGACCAATGCACCCGTTGCTATGCGTATGGGTGAAATAAATAAGCTGGCTGCTATCATAAATGCCCCAATAATTCCATGTGATGTAAGTAGTAATGAAGATGTGTTGAACCTGATAGTAAAGGCTAAAGAACATTTTGGTGGTGGCGTCGATTTTATTTTACATTCAATAGGAATGAGCTTAAATGTACGCAAGGGCAAACACTATACAGAGATAGATTACGGATTTAATGCTAAAACACTGGATATATCAGCTACCAGCCTTCACCGTGTGTTGGCCACTGCTATGAAGCATGATGCTATCAACCAATGGGGAAGTGTGGTAGCGCTTACCTATATCGCTGCACAGCGTGTTTTTCCAGACTATAATGAGATGGCTGATGCTAAATCTTTGCTGGAAAGTATTGCCCGCAGTTTTGGTTATCATTATGGGGTAAAAAAGCAAGTACGTATTAACACCATCTCACAGTCGCCCACCCGTACCACTGCAGGCAGTGGAGTGAAGGGATTTGATGGATTTATCAGTTATGCCGAAAAAATGAGCCCGTTGGGTAATGCAAGTGCGGATGATTGTGCTAATTATGTTGTTACATTATTTAGCGATATGACAAGGTTTGTAACCATGCAAAACCTGTTTCATGATGGAGGGTTTTCTTTTACCGGGGTAACAGCTGATGTAATTGAGCAGATGGAAAAATGATAAAACAAATAGTTGATAGGGCTGGTAATGTTCACAAGGTTAAGATGTTTAAAATTACAAAGCAATTTAAATGGACTCAATCGATATCATAGGCCATATTGGTTCTGCAATTAGCAGTATTACTTTTATGCCACAGGTTTACCAGGCATGGAAAACAAAGAGTGTGGGGGATTTAAACCTGGCTATGATGGTAATTGTTTTTGTAAGTACTATTGTGTGGCTGGTATATGGTGTAGGAAAGGGCTTATGGCCAGTTATAATTTGTAACGGTATTATATGTTTATTGTCGTTACTACTTATTTATTTCAAGTTTAGTTTTTCTAAAAAATAATCGGAGTTCAGTTTACCAAATGCAAAAGCCACCAAAATAAAATTGGTGGCTTTTAATTATCGTACCCGTGGAATACTTTTTCCGGTTGCTGTTTATTAATATTCGTCTTCATTAAAGAAGAAATCTTCCTGGCTTGGATAATCCGGCCAGATGTCTTCCAAACTTTCATAAACATCTCCACCTTCGTCTTCCAGTTCCTGCAAGTTTTCAATTACCTCGATAGGGGCACCACTACGAATTGAAAAATCTATCAGTTCATCTTTGGTTGCAGGCCAGGGTGCGTCTTCTAAATGCGATGCTAGTTCTAGTGTCCAAAACATTGTATAAATGTGTTTAATTTTTTGCAAATGTAGAAGTTTGGTTGAATCTACCAAATGAGTTTTTAAAATAGTTACTTTTTTATAAAACTAGATTTGATATATTGCCTTCTCTTTATTGTAACGAAACAACTCAAACAAATATTTTGCCGAATGTTAATTGCTTCAAATATTGTTAAAAGCTATGGCAGTCTTCCGGTTTTAAGATCGGTAGACATTACAATTAATAAAGGTGAAATTGTAAGTATTGTAGGCTCATCCGGTGCTGGTAAAAGCACGCTGCTTCACATTTTAGGTACTTTAGACAAGGCCGACAGTGGCAGTATAGTTATAGAAGGTCAATCGCTGGGATCGCTTAAACCCAAGCAACTGGCCGCATTCCGAAACAAGCATATTGGCTTTGTTTTTCAGTTTCATCACCTGTTGCCCGAATTTACGGCTCTGGAAAATGTGTGTATACCAGGCTGGATTGCGGGTGGAAAGAAAAAGGAAATTACAAATGAGGCAACTAAAATTTTAACAAATCTAGGGTTGGCAGACAGGCTAAGTAATAAGCCACAACAACTTTCCGGAGGCGAGCAACAACGGGTTGCTGTGGCCAGGGCATTGATCAACCAGCCCTCTATCATCATGGCAGATGAACCAACAGGTAACCTTGATAGCGCCAGGGCAAAAGAACTGCATCAACTATTCATTGATCTTCGCAATCAATTTAATCAAACATTTTTGATTGTTACCCACAATGAGGAACTGGCTCAAATGAGCGACCGGGTATTGGTGATGAAAGATGGCAAAATGATAAACCCCAATTGATAACCCCAACCTTTTGTTGGCTTCGGGGTGATAACTATACAATTGCAAAAAAACTTCAGATCGGTTTACAGTTTTATCCTATAAAAGATCTGAGAAATTTTCAACATGATTTATCCGGGTATTTAGATAAACCTTTAATTGCTCTAAAGGTAATTGTGTAAATGATTTTTGTACGGGCTCTGCTATTTATTTATTCTGGGTTTCCATACCGTCTCGGACACTCTCAGCAAATGCCCTGCATATCTTGATAAAACAAAAAGATAAT
>JANPNY010000228.1:0-23947 GCA_031427745.1 Chitinophagaceae bacterium
CCAGCCGAAGTATTGGCAATAGCCGGTGCTTATGTAAAAACAAAATTGAACGCAAGTAATTTACCAACCAGTTAAAATTTTAATTGTATGAATATCAATAATATCATTTCTGAAATAGAAAAAGCAGATCCGGAACTGTACCAAAAACTGGATGGCAGAAGAGCTGCAATGAAAAGTTTCGCCCGCTTTTCTGGAAAAGTTGCAGTTGCAGCATTACCCTTTGCATTAGGCAGCATGTTTAATAAAGCCTATGGACAAACACCTTCTACGACCGTAATAGATGTACTTAATTTTGCTTTGACATTAGAGTACCTCGAATCAAATTTTTATATCAAAGGATTAGCAACTCCCGGACTTGTACCAGCAGGTGCAGGTATGAATGCGCTAATGACCATACGTGATCATGAGGCTGCTCACGTAAACTTTTTGCGTACTGCTATCACTGCCAGTGGCGGCACTCCGGTAACTTTTACCGCTGCCCAATTTGATTTTACAGCAAAAGGAACCTTCCCGGATGTGTTTAGTAATTATGATACTTTTCTTGCCGTTTCCCAGGCGCTTGAGGATACCGGTGTACGTGCCTACAAAGGACAGGCTCCCAATCTCATCAGTAATAATGATGTGCTAACAGCTGCGCTGAATATTCATTCTGTTGAAGCAAGGCATGCATCTCATGTAAGACAGATGCGTAAAGCAAGAGGTGCAGATGTTAAACCATGGATTACCGGCAACAATAATGGTATTGGTGCAGCAGCAAATGGTAACTATGCCGGTGAAGAAATAACTACACAGGCTGGCGTTAATATCGTTAACATCAATGGCTTTAACATAAGTGCTGCAGCTGCTTCAGAAGCATTTGACGAACCGCTGAACAAAGACCAGGTAGTAGCTTTGGTAACTCCTTTTTTCGCTTAATCTTTCATATTAAAAAGGATGGCTGTTTTACAAATCAGCCGTCCTTTTTTTAAATTACCATCTAAAAGAAAATTATGTATACTTCAAACTTATTAACGATTTTTCTGGCTATGCCGGGTGGCACAGAATGGATTTTTATCTTATTAGCTGTAGTGCTACTATTCGGCGGTAGAAAAATCCCCGAACTGATGAAGGGTATTGGAAAGGGTGTCAGGGATTTTAACGATGCTAAAAATAATATCAAAATCGATTTGGAAGAAGGCATGAAAGAAAAGGATTTTGCTAACCCCAGGGCAGCAATGAAACAACCCGATCTGCAATAATTTATTTTGGATTTTAAGATACCTGCCAGCCGAAACGAATCGGCATAGGTATCACCTCACCTTCAAAAAAGCAGCCTTACCACAACGATTCCACAAATACTTTCGCAGGTATTTCAGCCAGCACTCATTGGCCAAAATGAATTTCATTTAGAAATATTTTATCACTAAAAAATTAAACATTTTTGTTAGCAGTTAACACCGCAAGAAACCAATTCTTTCGCCGTATTGTAAGCAAGGAATTGCCAAAGGAGCCGACAGATTTTTTTGGCCATGTAGAAGCGTTTCGCTGGCACCTGGTGCGGAGTGTAGTGGCCTGGCTGGCGGCAGTTATACTCATCTTTATAAACATCGATTGGGTGTACGACAATATTATACTGGCACCGGCTAACCAAACTTTTTTTACGTACGGTGCCTTGTGTAGGTTTGGTAATTGGCTGCATTTGGGTGATGCACTTTGTATGCCAGCCATTAAAATTGATTTCCAGGTAACCGAAGTCAACGGCACATTTACCTCCGCCATTAACATTGCCATGATTGGCGGCTTAATTGCTGCTTTTCCTTATATCTGCTGGGAACTTTGGCGTTTTATTAAACCTGCACTTTCCAGCAAAGAAAAAAGATACAGTCGTGGTGGTATATTTTGGGTATCGCTTTTCTTTTTTACCGGTGCGGTATTCGGGTACTATTTGTTAGCTCCTTTTACGTTCAATTTTTTAGCCGGTTTTACGTTGGGCAAGTCGGGAATGATACAATACCGGCCTTCTGTTAACGATTATGTGGATAGCCTTACCAATCTTATACTTGGCTGTGGCATTGCTTTTGAGCTGCCTGTCTTTTGTTTTATACTGGCTAAAATTGGCCTGGTTACCGGCACACTTCTTAAAAAATATTTCAAGTTTGCATTTGTAGTTATTTTAATTGTTGCCGCAATTATTACCCCATCACCCGACTGGACAAGCCAGTTTTTGGTAGCAGTTCCATTATTAATGCTGTATTGGATAAGCATACTAATTGCAACAAGAGTGGAAAAGCAAAAAGCAAATGAAAAAATTGAAAGCCTGCATTAAAATAGTGTTTTAAGTTTTTTAGGCAGGTTTTGCTTTTTGCGATAGATTAAAAGGTACTTCTTTAATGGGGTGCCTTTTTTGTACCCATCAGGTAAAACAATATTTAATATTCGTCTCCTTTTTAATTTGATGGCCAGCGGCAGAGCCGTACTTATTATATCGATTGCAATTACTTTTGCTTAAAGTTTAATGATATAATTGTTATGGATGATGAGCATTATATGCGGCTGGCATTGCAGCAGGCAAAGCAGGCATTTGAAGAAGACGAAGTACCTGTGGGCGCTATCATTGTGCTTAACAACCAGATAATAGCAAGAGGTTACAACCAGGTAGAAAAACTAACCGACAGCACGGCACATGCAGAAATAATTGCACTAACGGCTGCTTTCAATTTTTTGGGTAGTAAATATTTGCCCGAGGCCACGTTATATGTTACACTGGAGCCTTGCCTTATGTGCAGCGGTGCATTGTACTGGAGTAAAATTGGCCGGGTGCTGTATGGGGCAGATGATGAAAAAAATGGCTATAAAAAAACTACTGGAGAAAATTCTCCTTACCATCCTAAAACAACAGTGGTGAGTGGTATTTTAAAAGAAGAATGTGCTTTGCTGATGAAGCAATTTTTTAAGGCAAAAAGATAAAATTAAAACGGTCATTAATCAAGCACTACCAATCTTTTCCTTATTTCGATTTTTCCTTGCATTGTTTTAATAAAATAAATTCCGGCCCGTAATGAAAAAAACATTACCACTTCTTCGTTTCCGTTTATTAATAGCCGGTCTTCCTTTCTTACGACGCTGCCTTTATCGCTGATAATTTGCAATTGTGCCATACCTGGTTTAAAGCCATCCAATTGCAGGACTACTTTATTTTTTGAAGGATTGGGATACAACTTAGCAGTTGGCTTTAATTCATCAACTACATTTATTCTTTTTCCCATTACAGGGTTTGTAGTGTCTGTAAGTTGCGGAAAGCCTGTTTGCGCAACACTTAAAGCGACGTTTAAAATAAACGCCAGCATTAGAATTATTTTATGCATGGATTGTTTGGGATGGATTGCCGATGCAGCCATTATCATGCCAATTGTTCGTTAACTATATATTACACGGCATTGAATTTGCAAACTCAACATTAGCACATTAAATTTGTGGTTCATCTATTTATTCAATCAAAACAAAAAAATTATGGCATTTACACTACCAGCGCTACCATATGCTCATGAAGCATTAGAGCCGCATATTGACACAAAAACAATGCAGATACACCATGGCAAACATCACCAGGCTTATGTAGATAACCTTAACAAAGCCATTGCAGGAACAGAAAATGAAAACAAAACAATTGAAGAATTGGTAAAACATGCAGGCACTATTTCTCCTGCAGTTCGCAACAATGGCGGTGGCCATTGGAACCATAGTTTTTTCTGGGAGAGTTTAGCGCCTAATGCAGCGGGTACCCCAACAGGTGCTTTAGCAGATGCCATCGCTGCAACATTTGGTTCGTTGGATGCATTCAAAGAAAAATTTGCCAACGCAGGCATGACAAGATTCGGCAGCGGCTGGGCATGGCTGATTGTAAAAGATGGTAAACTGGAAGTAAGCTCAACGCCAAACCAGGATAACCCCTTAATGGAAATAGCAGATGTAAAAGGCACACCGATTTTGGGTTGTGATGTGTGGGAACATGCTTATTATCTCCATTATCAAAATCGCCGGGCAGATTATTTAGCTGCATTCTGGAATATAGTAAACTGGGATAAAGTGGCTGAAAGATTTGGTGCTTCCAAATAATTAGAATACGTTTTTTTAACCAGGCTGCAACTAATACTGCAGCCTTTTTTTGTGTTTTGTATTATCTTATTGTTATGGTTTTAAAAACAGGCAATCTTTTATTCAGGGAAAAATTGCAGTAACAGGCAGTATATGATTGTAAATTCAAAAAATGCCAAGGCATTTAAAAATATACCCTCTTTAGGGTATTGTTTGATAGGATACCTGCCTTTATATTTACATCGGTTTTTCATAGGATATTGGATTTTAAAACGGGGCTGGATTTTTATCCTGGCCCTTTTTTTATTTTAACCAGACCTAATCTTTTTATCAGTTTTAATAATTCACCCCATTTTAATTGAGACAAAATGATTCTCCTATCTCCGGGATGCATACCGTAAATTAAGTTCCACCAATGAAAAGAAAATGATTGCTGCCGTTTATTATAGTTAGTTAATAAGCCGATGTCAAAAAAATTAAAGCGGGTAAATTAAAAATGAATCGTTTTGCAGTGGTGGGGGAAAGGAGTTATGATTGGCGATGAATATAGGATGCGACGGAATCAGTTATTCTAAAGAAATGGATTGTCTTTTCCAGTACCTGTTCCATAACCTCCGGAAGGTAATTCACTATCCAGGGATGGCGCCTGTCAAATACATGGTTGCTCTCCACAATAAATAATTCTGCAAGAGGCTGCCATTCTTTTAGCGCATAGGCAACTTCTACAGGCACAGAAAGATCATAACTGCCGTGGCAAATTAACAGCGGGATATACAATTTTTGTATAGCCTTCTTTATATCAAGTCTTTTTTCGTGTTGCTGAAAATCAAGATACAATTGGTAATACAATGGCATCTGTTGATTGGTACGGGTGTTCGTATAATATTGAACACCTGTTTGTTCCCACTCCAGTATTCTGTCGGGTGGCCAGTTGCCCCAGGGTGTTTTACATTCATTAATACCCGCCCAGGTAACCAGCTTTTTTACCCTGGCGTCTTCTGCCGCAAATAATGTAGCGATACCACCGCCCATGCTGTGACCAATTAAATAAATACGGCTTGTGTCCATTGCCTCCCCATGAAGGTTATTTTTATCACATACCCAGTTGGTTACAGTAAGCAGATCTTCCAGCTCTTTGGTATAATTGTTTTTTCCGAAAGCATCTAAATCATCAAACTCTTCCGGTTTTTCCGGCGTAGTGCCATTGTAAGAAAAATTAAATTTTACAAATACAAAGCCGGATTGTGCAAACTTAGCTGCGAATAAATCAGCATTCCCCCAATCTTTAAACCCATTAAACCCATGTGCGTAAATAACTACAGGAAGCCGTTCAGCATAGGTATTTAAAAATACATCGCAGGTAATGGGTAATTGATTTGGCCCGGGTATGAGAATGTTTTTGTAAACTTTCATAAATAACTGTACTGCTAAAGTAAACAATCATCGCCTAAAATATAAAACATAGATATGGCATTTGATTGGTATGTTTTTTTGCTACTTACCGCTTCAATATTTATTGATGGTTTTTAATAGAAAACCGCAAAACAAAGTTTGCGGCTTTTTACAATTTTATTGTTAGTTTATCCATTATTCTCCGGCCGCATCATCGGAAAAAACAACACATCCTGTATTGAATGTTGGTTGGTCAATAACATGGCTATTCTGTCAATACCAAAGCCGATACCGGCCGTTGGTGGCATACCATATTCTAATGCTCTTAAAAAATCATAATCAATAAACATAGCCTCATCATCGCCTCTTTCCATTAGTTTTGTTTGCTCTTCAAAACGATCCCTTTGTTCCAATGGATCGTTCAACTCGCTGTAGGCGTTGGCAATTTCCTTGCCATTGCACATCAGCTCAAAACGCTCTACCAAACCGGGTTTGCTGCGGTGCTTTTTGGTAAGCGGACTCATCTCAACAGGGTAGTCGGTAATAAAAGTTGGTTGTATATAATTGCCTTCGCATTTGCTGCCGAATATTTCATCAATCAGTTTTCCTTTACCCCATTTTTCATCGGCGTGTATGCCTATTTGCTTGCAGACAATTCTTATACCTTCTTCATCCATATTACTGATATCATGCCCTGTAAATTCTTTAATAGCATCGTACATGGTAATTCTTTTGTAGGGCGCTTTAAAATCAATTTCGGTTTCACCTACCATTACTTTACTGGTTCCGTTGGTGGCAATCGCCGCTTTTTCCAGCATTTGTTCGGTGGTATCCATCATCCACTCGTAATCTTTGTAAGCAACGTAAAATTCCAATACAGTAAACTCGGGGTTGTGGGTGCGGTCCATGCCTTCGTTCCGGAAATTGCGGCTGAATTCATATACCCATTCAAAGCCGCCCACTATCAACCTTTTCAAATATAATTCGTTGGCAATACGCATATACATAGGCACATCCAGGGCATTGTGATGTGTGGTGAATGGTCTCGCTGCTGCGCCGCCAGGTATACTTTGCAATACCGGTGTATCAACTTCCAAAGCGCCTCTTTCATTTAAAAACTCCCGGATGGCATTGACCATTTTGGTACGTTTGATAAAGGTTTCTTTTACACCCGGGTTAACAATTAAGTCTGCATAACGCTGCCTGTACCGGAACTCAGGATCGGTAACCTCATCAAAAGACTCCCCATCTTTTTCTTTTACGATGGGCAATGGATGCAATGATTTGGTGAGGATGGTAAACTCCTTTACATGGATAGATGTTTCACCTGTTTTGGTGGTAAAAACATATCCCTTAATACCAATGATATCACCAATATCTAATAATTTTTTCCACACAAGCTGGTACAAAGTTTTATCCTCGCCGGGGCAAATGTCATCCTGCCTGATATAAAACTGAATTTTTCCGGTGCTATCCTGTAATACCGCAAAGTTGGCCTTGCCCATATCACGTACACTCATAATTCTGCCGGCTACACAAACATCTGTAAAGTCTGCCTTGTTTTCTTCGCCTTTGTAATTTTCTTTTATAACAGCAGCGGTGGTATTTACAGGATACATTGCTGCAGGAAATGCATCAATACCTAGTTTATTTAACTCCGTTAATTTCTCTCTCCTGATAATCTCCTGTTCCGATAAATGTTGCATGATCATTTTTATTAAAATAATATTCCCATAAATAAACGGGGTGGCAAAGATACCAGTTGCAACTCATTTATATAAAGCCTTCTGCCAATGGGTGCATTTAAAATTGCCACTGCGGATTAAAGGGTTACCAACCTTCATAACGGGATTAATAAGTTAAAAAGGATTTTTAAAAGGTTGGCAACCCTTGCGACAATTTTAAATGCGCCCAATCAATCTTTGGCCGTAAACTTGCATATGCTATTGTGCACACGGTGTAGTAAAGTATTTTATTTGCCTGCCGAACCACATTGATGCATCACACAGAAAAATAAGGTTATGATAAAAAAAATTTACGTTGCTATTTCCTTTGCATTTTTATTAAGCGGATGTGAAGTATTACAAAATCTGCCCACTTCAATTGGGGGTGTTTCAGAAACCGAAGCTGCCCAGGGTATTAAAGAAGCATTGGGCCAGGGCTTATCTGGTGCGGTTTTGCAACTGAATACAACCGATGGCTTTTTTAAAGATGCCCTGTATAAAGTTTTATTGCCGCCAGATGCAAGGAAGATAGAAAATACGCTTCGGAGCGTAGGAATGGGAAATATTGTAGACAAAGCGATTTTACAAATTAACCGTGGCGCAGAAGACGCAGCTGGTTATGCCAAACCAATATTTGTAAATGCTATTAAAAATATGACTTTGCAGGATGCTATTGGTCTTGTAAGAAATGGTGATACCAGCGCCACCCATTTCTTCAGGGAAAAAACAACTGCTAAATTGGTTGCTGCGTTTTTGCCTGTGATACAATCCTCGTTGGATAAAGTGAATGCAACTAAATATTATGGTGATATTGTAAATACATACAACAATCTGCCCACTACATTTAACAAAGTAAACCCCGATTTAAAAATCTACGTTACTCATAAGGCCACCGAAGCCCTGTTTGATTTAATTGCAAAAGAAGAAATAAATATCCGGACAAATTTTGCAGCAAGATCGAGTGATATTTTGAAAAGAGTATTTGGACAAAAGTGGTAATTGATCAGGCTATCTTTTCATACCTCGGACATAGGTTTTCTTTCTTTGGAATGGTACTGTTGCCATTCCGTAACACTGAAATAATATTGTATGATTTTGTATGACAAAAAGGGCAGGCATGCACATCGCCGGCTGAATCTACATATATGCTGCGGCTGCCCGAAAAGCAACCCACCCTGCGCTGGTGGTAGCCATGATACATTAAAGTGGGATAGCCACTGAATTCAGGTGAATGATTTACTTTTTTAAATACTGTTTCGAGTTCATTCAAATGCCGGTCGGTAAGTAATACATCCTTGCCATCATAATGACCAACATTCTTTGGCTCCAGCAGCTGAACAAAATGTACACCGAGATTTTTTGCAAAGTCTATGTAAGGCATCAGGTGGCCTCCATCAATAAAGCTTTTAGTAGTACACACACTTACAGCCACCGCCATACCAGCCTTTAATGCAGCTTTAACAGCATTGGTTGCGTTTTCAAAAGCATGGTTGTTTCCCCTGAAGATATTGTGCAATTCAGGGTTATAATGATCAATACTTACCACTATCCCTTTGCAACCGGCTTGCTTAAGCAGGCGGGCATTTTCTTCCGTACAATTAAACCCTGAGGTAACCACCCAGCAATCACTTTTATTGCTTGCATGCTTCACCAGGTGCAGCAAATCGTTAATACGCACCATTGGCTCCCCGCCGCTAAAATGAAACTGCAATACTCCTTGCTGCTGGTATAAATCAACTACTTTAAAAAGATCATCTTTTGTAAAAGATTCTTTTTTATTGAGGTTATCCCATTCAAAGCAATGTTCACACCGCATGGGGCATTTACGGGTAATTGCAAAAAATACAAAGGATAATTTTTCATCTGCAATGATTGCGGTTGAATGGCGCCGTAATTCATTTTTTATCAGGCTGTCATAGGCCTTGGATGGCCAACCGGGTGTGTACATATTGAAATAATATTTACCGTTGATCTTGTACATCTTTTTGATATCGCCTCCCCACACGTTATTCCTCAGCTTCAGCAAAGCCTTGAAGGTTTTTATTATCACCGCAGGTTTTTTTAACAGGATGCAGGCAAAATAAAATATACGCAGCTTAATGGCATACCAGATGAGGGTCTTTTCTAATTTACCGGGTTGGTTAAATGAGACAGCAGCAGTAGCGGGTTTAATGCTGATTGGCGTGAGCTGAATATTGCCGGCTATCTCTGCCAGGGTTATAGTACTTTCCATATTTCTTAAATTGAATTAATAGTTATGTTTAATTTTTTTTAGCAAGCGCTTGCAAATTTTGATGTTGGATTTTATTATACAACCGCATACCATACAAAGGGAAAGCATTGGGTTTTGTAAACTGCTTTAAAAAAGCCACATCAGGTTTGTTTTTAAAATCACGAATATGTTCATAATACCCTTTTGCATGCAGGATATAAGACTGCGTTTTTGTAATGTCGAGGTTGGGTGCAATAGTATAAACGAGCGTGGCTGCATTTCCAATGGCCGGTTGCTCTAGATAAACAGCATCTTCTTTCTGTAATTGAGGTAAAACATTTTGCCCCAGTTCATCCGTTGCTTTTTCAGGAGAAACATGCTGAACAGAAAAAGTTTGATCGGCAGAAAAATCAAGGGCTGCATAATCTATTTCCCAAAACATAAAACCTGTCGATAATTTTATTGCTGTTATTTCTTCCCCGACAGGTAGGTTAACTGGAACGATAACAGTACGATTAGCCAGCGGCCCAATGGTGGTAATATCAGTTTGTATTTTCCAGCCAGTGTTTGTTTTGACAGCTACTTCCAGTGGCATTTGCTGCTCCTTGGTCCATTTCAATAACTCTGCCAGCGGCTTGCTATGCTGCTTCTCCATGTATTTGGTATAATACGTTCCAAAACCTTTTGCAAGCTCCCCATACAACAGGTCTAAAAAATATGAATTTTTTAAAGAAAGAACCAATTTGCCTTTTGCAACAGTAGCTGGCTTTTTAAACTGCATTAGCACTTCATTGTGAGCATCTACTTGCGTGGAATCATCTAAATAAAGTATTTCATTATCGCCGGCATGGCTGATGGAAGACAAGACATCCTTATTATTTCCAAGCATTGCTGAAAAAGGAGCCTGTGGATTTGAAACACTATATAGTTTACCAGTTTCGTCAGCAAATACTTTTGTTTTGATGTCATGTGTTATAACCATCAACTCTGCCATGTCTGTGTATTGCCGCTCTTTTAACTCATTGGTTATTTTTAATTGTAGGGATCCATCAGCAAGCGGCGACATCTTTAATGGAATATAATCATGCCTTGCCATCTGGGGGTATATCGCTCCCCCATAAATTTCTCCCTGCAAAACAAACTCATTATTGTTGTAAGCACTTACAAACGGGCAGGAACTTTTCAAGGCAACAGCAATTATTACTACAACAGCCATGGCACCAAGTGTAACACCAACAGCGCCGATTACATAACTACTGGTGGTGCGTTTATGGTCTTTTTCGATTACTTCAATTTTCTGCACTTTATCTAATCGAAGGCTGTATTTTCCTAACACAGCATTGGTATCGGGGGAAATATAAAAATGTACTTCATTTAATACACTGTAGTCGCCCATGTCATTTTTCCTGTACCGCATATTACCTCCCAAGCCCTCGGTAAGATGCCGGTAATGCAATGGAGAAATGTTGTCAAGGGTACATTCTAATGTTTTTTGATCGGCACTTAATACCGGTGTTTTAATATAAAAGGATTCGCTGCCATTACGCAAAATAAAATACCGGCTGGTCAGCCGAAGGCTATCAACTGTAGCCACTTTTTCAGCTTCGGTCTTATATTTTGGAGAGGTGGCTTTGTAAAAATTGTGACAAGAGAATAGGCTAATAATAAAAAGTAATAAAATGCCGTTCCTTGTTTTTTTTAATGATAGTCGCATAAATTTTAAATTATAATTAAAAAATGATATTGTGTAAATTCTATTATTACGTTCCTGGAATAATCTAAAACTCATACCCCACGCAAACACTCAAATACCTGTTCTGATAGTTGGTTATATAGGTCTTGTTGTTGCTTAAGTTGAGCAGGCCGTAGGTGTACCTCAGGTTAATTGAAAAACCGATTGGGGTCTGGTAAGTGGCAAGTGCATTTAGTCCGAGGTCGAATCGCTTTATGTCATCGCTACCATAGGAAGTACTCACTTTAAATGCCGGAGACAAGCCACCTCCCAGGAAAAACATACCATTTTTTAATGACAACTTGTGAAGAATATCTAATGGTATTTCAAAATAATTAGTTCCATAACTATATCTTGGGCCTTTGGATAAAAAAATTACAGCAGGTTGAAAATAGAGACGCTCATTAATCTTAACATTTAAATACATCTCTATAAGCAAACTCGTCTTTGATTCAAGGGTCACAGGTCCGGCATTGTTTAAAAATTCCTGCCTTGTAGAAGAAAAGGCTAGCCCGGTTTTTAATCCAAATCTTATTTTATTTTCCGTTTGGCTGTTTGCATTGAAAGAAAAGAAAACAATCAGGAACCCCAATGATATTTTTTTCATACCCGAAATATTGATTTGATAAAATATAAAAACATCTTACTAAATGAACTTTGTGTAGAACCAGGGAGATTGGAACGGGTACTCATAATTCTAAAACAGCTTTGTAAGGGTATAGATAGCACCCGGCAGGGACAAGTCCTTCAATCGCTATTTAGTATAAACAAAAAACGAAAAAATGAAAATGCTATTAGTGAATAGAATACAAGGTATAGTTTGTTTTAATTAAATGCAAGTGGAAAATTTGCAGGGTACATTGGAGATTGACCTGTAAGAAGTACTAAATTAAAACTCGGTATTAATTATTATATAGTTTTTTAGTGGGACTAAAATCGTTCCCTTATTTATTTTTAGACGGGTTGGCTGGCTTAGACGGTTAAAGGGTTTGGGATGTTTAGATGAATACTTAAAATAACAGGTTCATTATTTTTTATGCAGCTACAGGCCGTTTACCTAATTCCTTCATTAGCCTTGTATGGGAAATAAGAGCCTCCGTTACCGTTGCATAACAATTATAAGGAAGGTTAAACAACCTGCACTGTTCCTGAATTATTTTACTTAATGCAGGATAATGTACATGACTAATATGCGGAAAAAGATGATGTTCAATCTGAAAATTTAATCCACCTGCAAACCAGGTGAGTGCCGGGTTTTGGGTGGCGAAATTAGCGGTGGTTTTTACTTCATGTACAGCCCATTCGGAATCAATTATTTTTTTATCCGTACCAGCCGAATCAAAGGTGGCTTTTTCCACCATATGGGCTAATTGAAATATGATCGTTAAAAAAAGCCCTAACACAAAATGAATGATTAAAAAGCCAATCAGCCACGATGCCCATCCTGCAAAATAAATGGGTAAATAAATATAAAATACAACATACAGCATCTTACTCAACCAAAAAATAACATGTTCCTTTCCGGAAATCTTGCGAATGGGCATACCGATAAAACTCTTTGTAAAGTATTTTTGAAAATCTCCCACCAGCATCCAGTGAAGTGTACTGATGGCATATAAAAAATACATATAAATGTGCTGGTACCGATGCAGCGAAAACCATGGCTGGGTAACAGTTTGCCTCAGCGCTGGTGAATGGATAATGTCATTATCAAGCCCATCAATATTGGTGTATGTATGGTGCAGAATATTGTGTTTAATTTTCCATAGAAAGGCATTGCTTCCCAACGCATTCATGGTAAGGCTCATCAAATTGTTAACCCATTTTTTGCTGGAAAAACTGCCATGGTTAGCGTCGTGCATTACATTCATTGCAATACCGCACAAACAAAATCCCAATGCAAAACAAAGTAATATTCCTGTTGCAACATTGTACCCGCCCATCAATAAAAACATATAAATAGCCACTGCCAAAAAAATCAATATCAATGCTTTGATATAGAGTTTGGTGTTACCGGTAGGTTTAATTCCCTTTTCAGCAAAATATTCAGCAGCCTGGGTTTTAATTGCCTGCAGAAAAACGTGGTGCTTATTATTGAAAGTAACTTTTGTCATTGGTGTAGATAGATTTATACCTTATAGTTGCAAATTCCTTGTTAGCCCAATATAAAAACTTTGCTTTCTTTTAATGAATGTAAAAACAATCTCAGTAAACATGGTTAGAGCAAATGGTTGGATACAATTTAATTTGTTTTGCGGTTAAATCAAAATTGGAAATTTTTTGATGTGATAACTCCGTACAACACATTTATCCTGATAACTACCATCAAGGAATAAAAAATTTGCTTTTAATGGGCAGATCATGAAGGGCAGAGGATGCCCGCTTTTAAAAACTTTTTGAAGAGAAGAATGGGAATATTGCCGGCTATGAATTACTCTTTTATTGTCAATAATTTTCTAGCAAAAAAATCTCCCACTGCTTTTGCGCCATTGTTGTACAACAGTAGCTTTTCCTCCGGCATTATCTTTCTTATTTTTGCGTGAATATTTCCATGACTAATATAAATTGTTCTGCCCTTTTCGTTTTCGAGGTTGGGATATTTTCTATTGAGGGCTTCTATCATCAGGTTACTTAAAGCGCTCAGGTAATCGGAAAACTTGCTGATGTTATAGGATGGGATTGTAGTGGAGTTTTTTTGTAAAGAATCGATTTGCTCCGGTCTTTCCATTTTTATACCCAGGGTTTCGGTATTAAATTTTAAATCGGTGCATTCCAGTGGATTGAGATTAAAACGGCAGGTATCAAATATGCTGATGGGATAGTTACACAACATGCCGCCATCAACAAAATAATTAATAAACGTAGTGGAATCTTTCCGGCTTATCTTATTGTATTGGTTATCCAGCGCAATGGGTTCAAAATACAAAGGGATACTGCCACTGATTCTTACAGCAAGTGCAATGGGCATATTGGGCGTTTTTTCTACAGAAAATATTTCCATTTGTTGCTTACTGATATTGGTTGCGGTGCAATACAATTCTTTGTAAATACTGTTTTGCACTGCCAGGTTATGTAAATCGTTAAAAGTTAAATCAGCATTACCTGTTTTATATTTTACCAGTTGCTGCAACCATTTTTCAAAGTACTCACCTTTGTAAATACCGAAATCGCTTTTAATTCTGTTGTATTTGCCTACCACACCATACTTGCCATCGTTAAATTCCTGCACCGGCAGTTTAAACATGATGCTGTCCATTTCTTTTGCAGTATATCCAACACTTATCATCAATGCTGCAATGCTGCCGGCTGAAGATCCGGCCACTTTTTTAATATGGCCAAGCACACCTTTTTCTTCCAGCGCACTTAAGGCACCTGCATAGGCAAGACCCCGAACGCCACCGCCTTCTAACACTAAATTTTTATAGGGATAATTGCTTTGAGAAAAACAGGAAAGGGGAAAAAGAATAAGAATAACTATCTGTTTCATCAAATGAAAATAAAACAGGAAATGTATATCAAAAGTTAATTAACCATTAAATTATCGTAGCTAATAATACCTGCCAGGCATCTAACACTTTTTCGGCATCCAGTAGTTCTTTTGCATAATAGTGTAATTCTTTTTCCATTTCATTGGGGTCAATGGAATAATACAAAATAATATTCTTTAGCCTCTCATCAGTAAAAGCCGGGTCTACCATTGGCAGCTCTTTTAAATTGCCCAACTGTGCAAGATTGTTACCGGTTAAAATGGTGCTTTGCCTGATAGATTCCGGAAGTAAATCTATCCCTATCCCTAATTGTGTGTTGGGTTTATTTACTTTAAATAAATTACTGCTATCTATTTTGCAATACCAGTCGCCACCAAGCCTTGCTATATGATGCAGTTTGGTTTGGTCTATCATTGTTTTATCTTCATTTAGTATTGCATCATTGATGTGCATCATTAATACTTCAGCAATAACCAGGTTGCCGGCGCCACCTTCGTTGCCTAAAGATTTTACTTCAATTACTTTACATTCCAGTTGCACCGGGCTTTCTTTTACTCTTGGTGGTTTTATCAATAGCGATGGTTCTTTTGTAAAGCCAGCTTTAATAAATTCATCTACGGCCTTAGGATATTCGCAACTGCTGAGGCTTACCTGCTGCACCATGTTGTAATCACAAATATTTATTACTACTTCTGGTATTTCTAATACGTTCTCCAGGGTGTGTTTTGTTGTGTTGTCTCTTACCCTTCGGGCCGGCGAAAAAATCACAATGGGTGGGTTAGATGAAAACAAATTAAAAAAGCTGAAGGGACTCAGGTTTACATGGCCATCTTTGTCGATAGTTGATGCAAAGCAAATAGGCCTTGGTGCAATGGCGTGCTGCAGATAGTTTTGAACATCGGCAGGCTTTAAATCTTTTAAATGGACAACCATAGTTTAATTTATTATTGATTTTTTTTCACCGCAGAGATTTTTTCACCGCAGAGAAGGGTTCACCGCAGAGAAGTGAGGTAGCAGAGGTTGCGCAGAGAGTTATCAGAGAAACTCTGCGTTAACTCCATTTTCTCCTGTTCTCTGCGGTGAAAAGCGGTAACTCTATTTTCTCCTGTTCTCTGCGGTGAAAAGCGTTAACTCTATTTTCTCCTTTTCTCTTCACCGCGGAGAAGTGAGTTAGCTGAGGTTGCGCAGAGAGGTTTCAAAGAAACTCTGCGTTAACTCCATTTTCTCCTGTTCTCTGCGGTGAAAAGCGTGAAACTAGAATTTATAAACAATCCTTTTAAACCCGTCTTTAAGCAAAGGAACATTGAAATTTATTAAATACCCAAGGCATTTGTTGGAGAGTTTTAAATAGGTAATTACCTGTGCTGTAAATATGGGAGTCATTGCTTCAACAGATTTGTTTTCAATGATAATTTCTTCTTCAACCAATAAATCTATTTCATATGCTTTTCCTAAACTTTCATCTTTGTAAACCAGCTCAACCGGCACCCTTGCTCTTACATACAACCCTCTAAGTTCGATCTCCTTTTTCAATGCAATTTGATAAGCGGATTCAAGCAAACCAGGACCAAGTTCTCTATGAACAGCAATGGCGGCATCCAAAATGACACCACCAATTTCATTCATTCTTTCTCTGGTCATAAAAAATAACTTTTACGTTTATCACTTTTCACCTCAGAGAATCTTTTCACCGCAGAGAAAGGAGTTAGCTGAGTTTACGCAGAGGTATAAAATAAATCTCAGCGTAAACTCCATTTTCTCCTGTTCTCTGCGGTGAAAAAAATCAGGTTTTCTTCAGCCCCAATATCGAAAAATCACTTTCGTCTCTTACAATTGTATTGCTCAATTTACCCAATCCATCAATTTCCATTTCCACTACATCGCCTTCCTGCAGCCATTGCTCTTTGTAATCAGGATCGGTTAGTTTTCCGGTGCCATTTAATTCTAAAAAACAGCCGGTGCCAACAGTACCGCTGCCGATAACATCTCCCGGGTACAGCGTAACGCCATAACTGGCACGTTCAATTATTTCGGCAAATGTCCAGTCCATATCACCCACATTTCCGTCGCTCACCTGTACATTATTAACCCAACACTTCATGGTTAAATTCCATGCCTTGCCTGTATGATTTTCTTTACAGGGAATTTCAAATGCTTCCAGCTCATCCAATGTTACCAGCATGGGCCCAATCACTGTACTAAAGTCTTTCCCTTTGGCAGGACCAAGGTTCAACTGCATTTCTTCCATTTGCAATGTTCTTGCACTCATATCGTTCATAATCATCAGGCCGGCAATGTATTCATCCGCTTCTGCAGCAGTAATATTTCTGCCCGGCTTTGCAATTACAATGGCCGCTTCAAGCTCAAAGTCTAATTTTTGAAAATGATCAGGCATACATACTATTTCGCCGGGGCCTTGTATGCTGTTGTGATTGGTAAAATAAAAAATGGGAAACTCGTCGAATGCTGCAATCATATCTGCCTTCCGGTTTCTTCTTGCAGCAGCAACATGCTGACGAAACGCATAGCCATCCCTGCAACTTGTAGGGTGAGGTACCGGTGCAAGCAATTGAACCTGCTCCAATGGTACAGAAGAAATAGTTCTCCCCAATCCTTCTTTTATTCTTCTTTCGGCAGACAATGCAAGGGGATACATATCTTCCCAATAATTTAAAAACATCGCCATGCTGATGGGAAGATCCGAATGCAACGCATCCGTATCATATAATTTTCCGTCTACTAATATGGCCAGTTGGTCGTGACCGTCTTTCAGGTAAGTAAGTAATTTCATTTCTTTCTTTTTATTAATGGTAAACAGGCCGCTGTATTAGCTAATCAAACTTTCATTTAGTTCTTGCTCTACAAATTCCATCAGCACTTTAATTGTCTCAGGCGAAAAATCAAATTTCAAACCTGCTGTTTCATACAATTGTGGTAAGGTAACGGTACCTCCTAAAGCTAGTGCATTACAATATTTATCCAATGCCTGTTGAGGGTTTTGTTTAAACTGCATCCACATGCCAATAGCGCCCAGTTGTGCAATGCCATATTCAATATAATAAAAGGGCACTTCAAACAAATGCAATTGACGAAGCCAGGCATTGCTGCGGTAAGTTTCCAACCCGCTGTAGTCAATAACACCGTCACTGAATTCGGCTAATATTTCCAGCCACTTTTCTGTTCTTTGTTCGTTGGTATGGTTGCTGTTATTATACATCCAATGTTGAAACTTATCAATGATTGCTATCCATGGAAACAGGGTAATTACTCTTTCCAGCTGGTGCTCTTTTGCCCTGCTTAATTCGGCTGTATCGCTAAAAAATACATCCCAGTGTTCCATACTAAAAAGTTCCATGGCCATGCTGGCTACTTCAGCAATTTCCATGGGGTATTCTTTAAAACCGGTGAGGGGCAAAGGGTGCGATAAAAACGAATGGATGGCATGGCCGCCCTCATGCACCATGGTGGTTACATCATGCATTTGCCCGGCAGCATTCATAAAAATAAAGGGAGCGCCACTCTCTGCCAGCGGACAGTTATATCCTCCGGGAGCCTTGCCCATCCTGCTTTCCAGGTCCAGGTGTTTAATGGCATTCATCTTAGTAAGACAGTCCCCGAAGAAAGGTCTTAACCTGCTAAAACACTCAATGGTTTTTTCTACCAACTCGCTGCTGGTTGTAAAAGGAAGCAAAGGTTTTACTCCTTCCAGCTCAGCTTCTAAATCCCACGGCCGTAAAGAATCTAATCCTAACTTTTGTTTTTTCTTTTCGTAAATAACTTTTACCAACGGAACTACATGCAGCTTTACCGCTTCATGAAAAGCGAAGCAATCTTCCTGGCTATAATCGAACCTGCCCAATTCTTTAAACCGGTAATCCGTATAATTACTGTAACCGGCATTGGCGGCCACCTGATTTCTTTTTGTCATTAAATTATTGAACAATTCGTTTAACTCATCTTTATCCTGCAGCCTTCTTTCCTGTATTTTCCGGTAGGCATTTTCTCTGACAGCTCTGTCAGGATTTTCTAAAAATTTAGCAGCTTGTTGCAAGGTGTATTCCTGTCCATCGATGGTAACCGTCATCTTACCACTAATAACACCAAAATGTTGTTGCAGCACCGCCAGTTCCGATTGCAGGGGAATATTTTCTTCCCGAAAAAGATCAATACTTTTTTTAATGCTCCGCAGATAAGTGAAATATTGTTTATCCTCCAATGTATTTACCAGCGGATGGTTGATGAGCTTTTTGTTCAAAGCATCTGCATAGGATTGGAGTTGTGGCTGTATTTCGGTACAAAAGAAATTAAATGCTTCTTCCAAAGATTTATTGGTTGTATCACAGGTCATTTTAATTTGCCGCCAGCAGGCATCTTCGCTTACTACGGCTTCCACTTCGCTCATCTGCATCAGCCATTCTTCCAGCTGTTCTTTGCTGGTAATTTCTTTTTCCAGTAAAGTTTTAAAATATGGCTCCAGCCCCTGCCAGTCTGTTACTGTAAAATCAGCAGGAATAAAATGTCGTTGTAATTTTTGAATGTTAGCAGTGTACATAAAAAATGATAGCCCTAAACCACTGCTTCAAAATCCTCACGGGTATTTTGAAGTTAAATGATTTAAGGCTTCTTTAAAAAGTGATTAAATGAATTGTATCAGAAACATGCATTTCTATAAAAATTTATAGCGTTACTATGCTGTCGCCGTAAGCTGTAACCCAAGGTAGCATTGGGTTACCGGTTTTGTTGCAGCGCTATGCCATCTTCCTCGGACTGTTAATTTTTTTGGGGGGAGCAGCTTTGACAGTTACTTGTTTTGGCTCAGCAGCTTTTGCTTTTGGTATGGTTGTTTCGTGTGCTGCCCCATCATGCTCTGGGTTTTCAGATAATTTTATCTCCACATTGTTAGCCACCAACTGGTTGTACCATTTAACCATTTTCTTCATATCGCTGCCATATACCCTTTCAAAATCCATGTCCGGATATACTTTTTCAAAGTAAGCTTTTACTGCCTTGGCATCGGCTGCATCTGGAAGTGCTTCGGCACTGTTTTTCATAGCGGTAAGTACATCTACCAGGTTGGCATTATCTTTTACCGTGTATATTTCCACACTCTCCAGGTGAGAAAAGCTATGCAGGCGGGTGCTTACAAACTTGCTGGTTTTATCTTCCAGTGAACGCACAACGCCACCATCTGCTTTTGAAGACAATAGTTCATACAAACCACCCATTCCGGTGATTGACACCAATTTATTATATTCCATAAAAAATATTTTAGTGCTGCAAGATAAATGTTATACGGTAAAAATGATGGCACCATTAAAGTTTAACAGAAATAGGTGGACGGCCTGCTTCCCGACTCAGCAAAAGCTGGCAAAGAATGGCTGCCAAAAATTATAGAGTGGTGTGTATCGTATGCTCAATAGTAAAATGCAAATGCTGAATTAATAGTATCGATTGCTGATGATCGTTCTTAGGATAAAATGATGGGCTATCAACGTTAGTACAGCCATCGTTCGAGGCTTTGTGTAGTTGGGGAATTGGCCAACTGTCCGCCTGGAACTGAAGCTAAATTTATAACTAAAAGCAGAAGTTTAGAACTACTGCCCGGTAGAATTCCGTCCGCCGAATATAAAGCTTGGATATGTACTGCCGATGATCGCTGCAATGTCCCGCCCCAATTGCACAAAACCTGATGTGTCTAGTACATTTCTACTCGCCCAGCAATATTTGGATTTCTGTCTGTAAAATTGGAAGGTGTCGAATTACAATACCCCAAATTATATCGTCAGAAACAGAGTCATAACCGTGGATAATTCTGTTTCTTGTATCAACAATTTTTCTGGAATTTGTAATTGTAATCGTTTCGTCTCGTTTTAAAATTCGACTTAGGGCTTCCCCAATTATTTCGATATTTCTTTCAACGGCCCGTTTCGTCCGCAAATCGTTTTGATATTTTGCGAATTCTTTAGGTTCGTTGTTGAAGAAACTTTCAATCTCAACAATGGCATTCAAAATGTCGTAAAGCCAAACTTTTATATCATTGTCCATAAACAAGTTGCCTTTGCAGATTAACGGACTGTCTGAAATATGGATTTTTTATAGCTTTTTCCTCCAATAGGTCGACTGGTCTTTTGAGAATATCCTGTAGTGAAAATTTAAAATCGAAATAATTATCCGCATAATCTTCTACCTCAATGTTTGAAAAGTCTACAATCAAATCAATATCGCTTTCCTTGTTAAAATTCTCTGTCAAAACTGAACCAAAAGCATACAGGCTTTTAACCTTGTGTGTCTTACAAAGCTTAATGATGTCTGTGGTGTATTTCTCAAGTCTATTCATTTTTAAAAAAACTTATAGAACAAATTTACATAGATTTTACCGAAGTGTTTTTTTGTGCAGGATTTTGCAGGGTGGTCGCCGCATAACACACAACAACTTCAGTACCGGCTATACGTTACAAGTGCTCACTCCGCTGCGCTGCGTTCCGTGCTTTCCACTCCTATCCGGCATCCATTGAGCAGTGGTTTTCAATGAGGCTTTAATTGCAAGATGTGGTAGTTGCATCGGGTTTAATATTAAGAGATAAAGACTTTCGCAAATAAAGATTACTTGAGGGCATTGCCGCAAGGTGTTAGGAACGGGGGGCGGAGATACAAACGTTGCACGCCATTCCATACATTCCGAAAAAAACCCGGAATTAATTTCTCCAGCTAACGAAATACATTCGTAGATTTATTCTGACTCTTTGTAAGGCCGTTCTAAGCATTGGTGATTAAAAATCCCGGGCGTCATTCTGGTTGAAATGTAATCCTGGTTTCCAGGAGTTGATAATTTCAGTGGTGGAGCTTTTGCTACCCCGTTCAGAATAATTTTCTAATTCATACTACATTTCCTTAGGGTCATTTTTTTTCATCTCAAAATAATTTATTATGGTTCAAAAGAAAATGGAACTTGACATCATCAATACCAATTGTGCAGGAATTGATATTGGCAGTAAATCTCACTTTGTGGCTGTAGGACAGTCACTCGAAGACGTAAAAGAATTTGGCGTTTACGCTGATGACCTTACTGCTATTTGCGTTCATCTTAAAGTCTATGGCATTACTTCGGTTGCTATGGAAAGCACCGGTAATTATTGGCAAAACCTGTATGTTGAACTGGAAAGACATGGCATCGAAGTTACCCTTTGCAATGGCAAGTTTACCAAAAATGCCAAAGGGAAAAAGACTGATGTAAAAGATTGCAGGTGGATACAAAAATTGCATGCATTAGGTTTACTTACCGGAAGTTTTTTGCCCGATGAAACAACGGAGCAATTAAGAACTTATTGCCGCCAAAGAACCAACTGGATTGACCTTGCAGCAGAGGCTTCCCACAAAATGCAAAAATATCTAAGGCTTTTAAATTTTAGGCTCGATGTTGTAGTAAAAGATATTTGCAGACTTACCGGGCTGGCCATCATTGCCGATATCTGCAAAGGAAATCTTGACGCTGAAAAATTAGCGGAACACAGACATGGCAATTGCAGAAAGTCGCAGGAAGAAATTGCCAAAGCTCTGAAAGGAAATAACAGAATAGATTTTCTTTTTGGTTTAAAACAAGAGTATGATAGCTATTTATTTTTTCAAAAAAAATAGATGCCTGCGATGTTCAAATCAACTCCTTTCTCAAAACCCAGATCAATACCCATCCGGATAAAAAAAAACTTCAGACAGATAATAAAACATACAAAAGGGTAAACAAAAATTCTCTCAAAGGAATTGATTTAAACCAGGCCGCATACCAATATTTTAATGGGGTTGATTTAATGAAAATTGAAGGATTGAGCCACTCCACTGTTTTAACTATTATGAGCGAAGTGGGGCCGGAAGGATTTCCAAAATTTCCATCATCAAAACAATTTACTTCCTGGTTAAGGCTTGCGCCAAACAATAAAATAAGTGGAGGTAAAATACTCAGCAATAAAATACCTAAAGGCAGCAACAGACTTAAAATTGCTTTACGCCATGCCGCCAATGCAATTGGCAATTTGAAAGATACGCATCTGTCTGATTTTTTTAGAAGAGTGGCATACAGAAAAGGAAGAGCAACCGCCGTAAGTGCCACCGCAAGAAAGCTTGCTGTTATTTTGTGGAACATGATCAATAAAAAAATTGCCTACAACCCTCCAATCGAATACCTGTTCCTGGATCAGAAAAGAAAACTCAGGCTCGTTACCAAAATCAAAAAATCAATTACTAAATTTGATTTAAAACCTGACGACCTTGGATTTGCAGATGCTTCATTATCAGCAAGTCTCTAAAACGTTAGTCAGAATTATTTTGGCAGCGTTCACAGTGAGGATAAAAGCATAAACTCCGTAACTTCGGACAAATTAATAAACAATGTTAGTAGAGAGAACAAGCAAAGAAGTAATTATTAGGCTGCCTGCATCGGTGGACACAGAAGACTTGCAAGATTTTTTGAATTATGCACGTTACAAAGAGTTGACCACAAACTTTAAAACAGACCAGAAAGAGGTAGATAAAATTGCAAATGAAATAAATGCAAAATGGTGGACTAAAAGCAGAAGTAAACTTATTAAATGAAAATTATTGTTGACACAAACATTGTATTTAGTGCCATACTTAGTTCTAACAGTCATATTGGGAAAATCCTTTTAAATTCAAAAGACCACTTTCAATTCTTCACCTGCAATTATTTGCGGACTGAAATTCAGCGACACAGAAGGAAACTTTTAAAACTAACAAAACTTACCGAAAACCAACTTTTTGAACTTGAAGAACTTGTAACGCAGCATATAACTTTTATTGACGAACGCCTTATTCCGCAAAACCTTTTAATCAAAACAGAAATTCAATTGGAAGCAATTGACCCAGACGACACAGTATTTGTTGCATTGACAAAACATTTAGAAGGCAAACTGTGGACAGGTGACCTGCAACTTTACAACGGACTTAAAGCAAAACGCTTCAAAGACATTATCTTAACATCAGAACTTTCTTTGCTGCTTGACGATTTGGAGCAGGACTAAAACGGCGTGCAACATTGGTATTGCTACAAGTGTGGCTTAACGTTGTAATCTTCGGCTGCAGTTCGCTATCAGCAACGGTTTCGCCAGATGGAATTCTTCTATGATGAGTTTATGCTGCATCCATTAGAAAAAGATTTTCATATTTTTTTGAAGCCCTACATAAAAATTGTTTTAATCTGAGTATAAATTAGAAAAGCACACTTCTATAAGTAGACTTTCCGCTTGTTAGGGGATGCTACAAGGTCTCTTTTAAATTTTTAATAAGTACACCTGAATCCTATTTGAGAGCAGAC
>JANPNY010000229.1:0-8146 GCA_031427745.1 Chitinophagaceae bacterium
AAAATCATGTGAGCCGCTTCTTTGGAAACATCTGTACCGGTAATTCCCATTGCTACTCCTATGTCTGCATTTTTTAATGCAGGTGCATCATTTACTCCATCACCTGTCATGGCAACGAATTGTCCTTTTTCCTGCAGGGCTTTTACAATATGTAATTTTTGCTCCGGCGACACTCTTGCATACACTCTTATTTTTTCAACCCGGCTTAAAAAGTTTTCCCAGTTAAGCTGAGTTAATTCTTTACCTGTAATAACTGCATATTGGTTGTTCTTATCTTCATTCTTTAAAATGCCGATTTTTGATGCGATGCTCCGGGCTGTTTCGGGGTGGTCGCCGGTTATCATTACCGGTTGTATGCCTGCCAAATAACAATCGCCAATTGCCTGTGCAGCTTCTACCCGTGGCGGATCCATAATACCTGTAAGCCCGATGATAGTTAAATTATTTTCTAAATCATTGATAGCTGCTAGTGTTGAAAAATCATCTACCCAGCGATAAGCATGTGCCAATACCCGGTAGCCTTCGGCAGCCATTGCTTCTGTTTGCTGATGCAAATCTTTAGTGTAAGCTTCATCCTGTAACGAAGAACGTTCCAGTAAAGATTCCAATGCTCCTTTTACCAATAATAAATGCTTGCCTTCATAGCGATGCAGTGTACTCATACATTTACGTACCGAATCAAATGGTATTTCTGCAACACGGGGATATTTATTCTGTAATTCATTTTTAGAAAATTGTTGAGCGGCAGCATATTCATACAATGCCAGTTCTGTAGAATCGCCAACTGCTTTTCCTTCTTCATTTATATTTACATCATTGCTGAGTGCCATGTTCAATAATAAAATCTCATTGACATCATCACTTGCAGCATTATTTATCGGTACTGATTTTTCAACCTGCATTTTATTCTGCGTTAGCGTACCTGTTTTATCTGTACAGATATAGGTAACAGAACCTAAAGTTTCTACAGCCGGCAATTTTCTGATAAGTGCCTGGCGCCTCACCATTCTTTTTGCTCCAAATGCTAATGATATAGTGATGACAGCAGGTAATGCTTCCGGTATTGCTGCCACTGCCAAAGAGATGGTGGTAAGCAATAAGCGCAGCGGGTCTTCGCCACGCAGGTAACCGGTTACAAAAATCACTATGCAAATTCCTATTACAACAAAGGATAATTTTTTTCCGAATGCTGCCATTCTCTTTTGCAAGGGGGTGCTGTTATCATCACCGGCAAGCATCCTTGCAATTTTGCCCATCTCTGTTTCCATACCAGTTTGTACTACTACACCATGTCCACGGCCATTGGTAATAAAAGTTCCTTTAAATGTCATGTTCTTCCTGTCCCCGAGTGGCATATCTTCTCCTTCTAATTCACCGGTATGCTTTTCTACATCATGTGATTCGCCGGTTAATGCAGCTTCCTGTATTTTAAGGCTATGCACTTCCAGCAAACGGATATCAGCAGGCACAATTTGCCCGGCTTCTAATAATACTTTATCTCCCGGTACTAATTCATGTGCAGGAATTACTTTTATATTCCCATCCCGCATAACTGTAGCATTTGGCGCTGCCATATTCCGCAATGCCTCTACCGCTTTTTCGGCCCGGTATTCCTGTACAAAACCAATAATTGCATTAATGATAACAATCAGTAAAATGATTACCGTATCGGTTACATCGCCCATTATGCCTGATATAACAGCAGCAGCCATCAATACAATAATCATAAAATCCTGGAACTGTTTCAGGAACTTTAACCAAAGTGGTTTTTTCTTTTCACGAACCAGTTCATTGGGGCCGTGGGTAATTAATTTTTCATCAACATCCACCTGTTGCAAACCATCCGGCTTAGCGCCAAGCATTTCTAAAAGCTCCTGTTGATTGAGTAAATGCCAGTTCATATCGTTCAATTTATTTTTTTATGAATAAGTATATGATGAGTGCTACGTATAAAATGATTATAATAAAAGTATCAATGCCGAAATGCCATACCTGTTTTTTCTTTGGTTTAAACAGAAGCCCCAGCCCTACTACTGCCGTCATAATAATGGTGATGAATACAGATAATAAATGAGAAGGCGATATATCTTTAAATAAAGAACCTTCCCTGTAAAAAACATCATCCACACCCAGGATGAACATATTGAATACATTGCTGCCTAATAAGTTTCCAACGGCAATGTCTAATGAACCCATCCGCAATGCTGCTAATGATACAACCAACTCCGGCAAAGAGGTAGCAGCAGCTAAAAATAATGTGCCGAAAAATGAATTACTCAAACCAGTATGAGATGCAATATGCTCCCCAAAATAAGGAAGGAAAATAGCAGTGCCTACTACTATCAGTGCATTGAGGGCATAGCCGCCAATAGCTTTTTTAAGGTCGGCTGAACGGGATGGGGACTGAGCTATTGATGTTTCCGGCGGCGATTCAATAAGTGCAGCATGTTCATATTTAAAAATGCCCCAAACAGATACTAAGTATATACCAAACAGGGCAAATGTAAAACTGCTTATCCATAATACAGAGGGAATTTCATGCGACAGAAAAATGGCCATGCCTGCCACCGTTAATAAAATAATACCAAAAATGGCGGCTACAATGTGGCTGGATTTAACCATTGAAAACAGCGGCTTCTTTATCCGGGCATCCAATACGGAAAGTATGAGCAGGTTAAACACACAACTTCCAAAAATATCACCCGCAGCAAGGTCAGGCGCTTTAACAATGGCAACAGAACTGATTCCGGTTATCAGCTCAGGCAATGATGTAACTGACGCCATTAAAATAAGCCCTACCCAGGCCTTACCCATTCCTGTGAGGTCGGCAATTTTATCGCCATACTTAGCCAGCTTTGTACCACTATAAATGATAACGGCTGCACAGGCAGCAAACCCCAGGATGTTTAGGTATAAATTATTCAGCATGGTATCGTTTAAAAAATCGTTTATATGGAAGATAAGTAATAATGATCAGCCCGGTTCTTACAAGCTGATAAGATAACCAATTAATAAATTTTGAAATGATTCCATTCCTGATTTCAATCGTTTCAATTGTAATTTTTTCGCACTGAGCAATTACTTTATTCAGGTGCGGTTTAAATATTGCAGAGAATTGGGGTGAATGTATTTCCACATTCATCTCTATGCTTCCATAAGAACTTAAATGATTAAGGTTGTGAGAGCCAATAGTTACCCATTCATCATCTGCCACGGCCACTTTGCCATGCAATACAGATTTGTTCCATTCGTACAACTCCATGTTGTGACGGATTAGTAATGAATACAAATAGCAGGTGGCACGCTTTACCAACGGAACATCTGAAATGCCGGATAATACTAATTTAATTTTTATTCCCTTCCTGGTTGCATTTTTCAGGGTGGTTGTTAATCTTCTGCCCGGCAAAAAATAACTGGCAACAATAATCACTTCTTCTTTTGCAGTACGGATATACTTTAAGTAGGCATTACAAATTTCATTTTTTTGCTTCACCCAATCGTTTTGAAGTATGCGGACAGCCATGCCGTCATCCGAATACAAAGCAGCCATGATTTTTTTCCGGGCTTGCTTCTTTTCCTTGAAATAAATATTTCTGCACAGTTCCTGAAGTAGTTCGGCTATTTCTCCTTCAATCTGCACAGCGTAATCCAACCAGGGTTCCACTGTTTTAGCGCCGTGATATTTATTGGCAATATTTATTCCGCCGATGAGTGCAATTTTCCCATCAGCAACCACCACTTTGTGGTGCAAACGCCTGCCGATAAAAAAGCTATTGGTAGAAAAAAACGGAGAAAAAAAACGAAAACGAATTCCATGCTGTAGCAGGTCCTTTGTAAATTTCTCCGGTAATGCCTTTGAGCCATATCCATCTAACAATACATAAACTTTTACCTGTCGTATTGCAGCTTCTTTCAGGCATTCAGCTATTTTTATTCCAGTAGCATCGTTCTCAAAAATATAAGTTTGAAGATGTATTTCATTTTTTGCTTCATTAATAATGCGTTGCAAACGCAAAAAATAATCGTCCCCGCTATAAACCGGTTCAACACTTTTCAGCGCATTGCTGTTTTGATTGATGAATGTATTATGTTCCTTTTTTCTGAGCATTGGTTACCTTAGTATTGCAAACTGATAATTTTCATTGTTTATGTTTACATTTTATTGTTATCCTGTTCTTTATTGATTTCCCAACCGCCCCGGTATTTTAAACAGATTTAAATGCTACTTCTGCCTTTGCCATTTTTGAGTAAAAATCCAAATCGCCTTTTTTGCCCTTCGAAAAATAGATAAGATGGTCAAAGCCTGACCAAAGCATAAACCATCCTGCCGGCTCGAAAAGAGTAAGCAGTAAATGAATATAATACTCCTCTGATTTAAGGAATGAAATATAGCTGGCTGTAATCATTAATATAATGCCTGTTACAATAAAATAAAGACCCAAAATATTGGTTTTTTTAACCTCATCATAAAGCTGTTTGTGAGCATGAATGAAAAATAACTGTAGCCGTTCAGCAATCATCTTTTCATCTTGCTGGTTTCTGTCAGCAGCAGGAAGCAATAGTTTTAGCGACCTTATATTTCCAGCTTTTTCCCTGTGAATTTTTTTGGCCTGAGCTATAAAATCATCAGAGATTGTTCTGTCGGAATACGGATGTGAATCAAAATCAGAAAATATCCCGTTATATGAATCAAGCCATATATTTATCACTCCCGTTCCTGCCAATTCTTCCGGAGCTATTCTCTCTGTTTTATTTTGTTTTAAATTGGTCATGAGTGATTATTATAAAAAAAATGGATTTCTATTGATGTGATATTCTAAAGTCCGCAGAAAGAAAATAGCGGCTGAATGCTGCCACTCTTTCGTCGGGAGTATGCTAATTTTTTTTGATAAAAGCTTCAACATGTTTCCTGCTTTATTTATCGAAAATGAATTGAATTCCACTTCTATTTCTCAGTTGTTCCCTGATTTATTATTTTCCAAATCTTTGAATTATTTCCTTCTCCAACCATTCCCTGTGCATGGGATGGGCTATGTTCATTAATGCCATTGCCCGTTGCCTTAAATTTTTTCCAAATAAATAGGCTACGCCAAATTCTGTTACCACATAATGTACATGTGCCCTTGTAGTAACAACGCCTGCGCCGGTTTTAAGAAACGGAACTATTTTAGATTCGCCGGTTTTGGTAGTTGAAGTTAAAGCAATGATGGGTTTACCGCCTTCTGATAAAGCAGCCCCTCTCATAAAATCCATTTGCCCGCCTACGCCGGAGTATTGATAAGTGCCGATGGAATCAGCGCAAACCTGCCCGGTAACATCTATTTCAATAGCCGAGTTAACGGCCACTGCTTTAGGGTTGGCACGGATTACTTTGGTGTCGTTTACATAATCTATATCTAAAAAAACCACCTGCGGATTATCATCAATAAAATCATACAGCTTTTTTGTACCGATGGCAAAGCCGGTTACAATTTTTCCCCGGTGTTTCTTTTTGTATTTATTGGTGATGACTCCTTTCTCTACCAAAGGAATAACTCCATCAGAAAACATTTCTGTATGTATTCCCAAATCTTTGTGATTATGTAGGCAGGACAGCACAGCATCCGGTATAGCACCAATGCCCACTTGCAAAGCAGAACGGTCTTCAATTAATTCAGCACAATACCTGCCGATGGTAAGAGTGGTTTCATTTATTTTATGCTGATAACTTACTTCCGGCAAGGGTTCATCTATTTCTACCATCGCATTTATTTCGCTGATATGTATAATACCATCGCCATGTGTACGGGGCATTTGCTTATTTACCTGTGCTATTATATGTTTGGCATTTTTTACTGCAGAACGGGCAATATCAACAGAAGTGCCCAAGGAACAAAAGCCATGTTTATCGGGAGGAGATATATGCACCAGTGCAACATCCAACGGCAGAATATTTTTATCAAATAGCTGGTTGATTTCGCTTAGGAAAACGGGAATATAATCACCATGTTCACTGTTTACTATTTCTCTTACATTTTTAGAAACAAAAAAAGAATTAATAAAAAACCTATTTCCAAAATCCGGCTGGCTGAATACTTCATCACCCAGCGTACTGATACTGACAAATTCTACATTTTTTAATTCATGACTTCTTTTAAACAACGATTGCAACAAATGTAATGGTGTTGCGGCACTGCCATGTACAAATACACGGTGATTGCTTTTAATTGCCTTAACTGCTTCTTCGGCCGGTTGATAATTTATTTTCATTACTTTATATTACTTTTTTAATGGCCGCTTTTTTATCATACCACCTTTGGTGTCTTTAATGCTGCTCATAATTACAAATGCATCGGGGTCTATTTTTTCAATTTCGGCATTTAATTTAGCTACCTCCAACCGGGTAATCACCGTATAAACAATTTTGATTTCACCTTCATTATGACCCGATTTACCATATCCTTTTTCCCCTTTGAAAGTGGTTACCCCACGACCTAAATCATCAACAATCATTTTGCGTATTTCTGCTGCTTTTACAGAGATTATTGTAACACCGGTATATTCTTCAATTCCTTCAATTACAAAATCCACTGTTTTAGCCGCAGACAAATAAGTAAGAATAGAGTATAGCGCTGTTTCAACCGACAAAACATAAGCAGCAACGGAAAAAATAATTACGTTGATGATTAATATAATGTCACCAACTGTTAAACCCAACCGCCTGGTCAGGCTGATGGCAAGTACTTCTGTTCCGTCAATTACCCCGCCACCTCTTACCGCAAGGCCAATTCCAAGTCCTAAAAAGAAGCCGCCAAATATGGCAATCAACAATTTGTCTTGTGTTATTTGTGGGTAAGGGATAAAGGCAACTGCTATTGCCAGCGCAGCTATAGCTAAAGCAGTTTTAATGGCAAACCCTTTACCAATTATTCTGTATCCGAGTATAATAAAAGGAACATTAACGATAATTAAAAGAACAGGCAATGAAAAAGCAGTTAACTCTGCTATTAATAATGAAATACCAACTGCTCCGCCATCTATAAAATTATTGGGCAGCAAAAATCCCCTTAATCCAAAACCGGCTGATAAAACCCCAAGTGAAATAAGAACCATATCAACCAAAAGTCTTTTAACAGTAATTTTCAGTTTACGCAGTTCCTTAGCCGTTTCGTAGTTGGAATAGCTTTTCTGTTCACCTGATTTTTTATTTTTTTGGCGAAGAACAGACTGTAATATTATTTGTGCCCAGGTTGGATTCATTCGGCTTTATGCAATTACTTAAAATTTATTTTTTGTGATTTGAATTATAACAGTCGGCTATTTAGTTTTCAAATAATTTAATTATTCTACCAAATACATCCTATTCCTTTTTGTTTTGTACGAAGCGTTTTCCTCAAAACAAAATATCCTGCCAACCCTGCTATCACTGAAGCAAACAGGATACTGATTTTGGCATTACTTATTAATGCCGTTTCTGTAAATGCAAGGCTTGCTACAAACAACGCCATAGTAAATCCAATACCTCCCAGCAGGCCCACACCCAGTATATGTATTCACTTAATATTTTCGGGCAGTGAAGCGGCCCCCATTTTATTTGCTAACCAGGAAAAGAGTAATATGCCCAAAGGCTTCCCCAAAACCAATCCTAATAGTACTCCCAAACCTGCATGACTTGTAATAACAGCCTGTACGTTGTTGCCAATTAAAACTCCGGTATTGCTTAAAGCAAAAACCGGCATGATTAAAAAAATAACCCAGGGATGCAAAGTATTTTCAAGCGACTGTAGCGGTGGTTCATACATAATGTTCGCAAGTTTCTTTAATATCTGTTACTACCTGTTGCTCTTCTTTGTTAAGAAAAGGGTTGTTCTTTTTTACAACATTGCTAATCCCGTTTGCCAGGTTAAGAATAGTTTGTTTAAATTCTGTTTTATTAATCTTAGTGCTTGCCGGGATGGCAAATGCAGCCAGCACACCGGCAATGGTGGCATGTACGCCTGATAATAAAAACGCCAGCCATATTCCCAAAATTCCCGGAATAGCATAAGCCAATTTGTTGCGAACACCTGCCAGGTTCATAGCCACCATCACTCCAAGGAACAATGCACCCAGCGCAACATTTGACAAAATTATTTTTGAAGAATAAAAGAAAGTGATAACCAATACG
>JANPNY010000230.1:0-2255 GCA_031427745.1 Chitinophagaceae bacterium
AACCCAAATACCATAATTGCCAGTTATCGGGTAATTCCCTGCTGATGGTATCAAACAGAATAATTTTTTCCCTGTCAATAACCACATCATCTTCCAGTATTAATACCTTATTGTACTTTTGATCAATCACTTCCTGATAAATCATTTTATGACTGAGTGAGCATCCCACCTCACCAGCGGTCATTCTTTTGTGCATGACATTTTTTATAATCGCCAGTTCGGGATCATACTCTTTTTTAAGGGTTAGCTGCTCCAGGTTAAGATCATTTTTATCAGCACCATAAAATATTGAGTATTGCAAACCATCCAGTTCCTGCTGTAGATGCAAGTGCCTGTCTGTAGCTCTTTTCAGCGTTATCACATAAATCTTATCAAAAAAATTATTGAGTGGTTCAAACATTGATTAGCTATTTATTGATTATACTCCCCAGCTTTCCCTGTCGAGGCTGCGATATTGTATTGCTTCTGCAATATGTTCAGGCTGTATTGCTTCCTTGCCGCCAAGATCGGCAATGGTTCTGCTAACTTTTAAAATTCTATCGTAGGCACGTGCCGATAAATTTAATTTTTCCATGGCCACTTTTTAGCAGGTTTTGGCTGGCGGTATTAATTACACAAATTTCTTTTAGCATTTTACTGCTCATTTGTGCATTGGCATACACCCCTTCATTGTCTTTGTATCTTTCTTCCTGTATTATTCTTGCTTTAATTACCCGCTCTCTTATTACTTCACTTTTTTCAAATTGCTGGCTAGAGGATAGTTCACTAAAAGCAACCGGTGTTACCTCTACATGTAAATCAATTCTGTCTAATAACGGACCGGAAATTTTACTCAGGTATTTTTGTACACCACCGGGCGGGCAGGTGCATTGTTTATCCGGGTGATTAAAATAGCCGCAGGGGCAAGGGTTCATACTTGCAATCAACATAAAACTTGCCGGAAATTCCAACGATAATTTTGCCCGGCTGATGGTAACTTTTCTTTCCTCCATTGGCTGCCGCATCACTTCCAACACCGATCGTTTAAACTCTGGTAACTCATCTAAAAATAGTACACCATTGTGTGCCAAAGAAATTTCTCCTGGCTGCGGATTTACCCCACCGCCCACCAGTGCCACATCCGAAATGGTATGGTGCGGACTGCGGTAAGGTCGTTTGGAAATAAGCGTTGCATTCGCCGGCAATTTGCCAGCCACGCTGTGTATTTTAGTGGTTTCTAACGACTCCTGCAAAGACAGCGGTGGCAGGATGGTTGGCAAACGCTTTGCCAGCATGGTTTTACCGGCACCAGGCGGGCCAATCAAAATGGCATTGTGCCCGCCGGCTGCTGCAATCTCGAGTGCACGCTTAATATTTTCCTGGCCTTTTACATCACAGAAATCTATTTCAAAATCACTTTGTGCAAATGCAAATTCTTCTCTTGTGTTTACAATTACCGGCTGCAAAAATTCTTCATCTTTAAAAAATTCCAGCACTTCCTTTAAATGCGATACGCCATACACTTTTAAATTGTTTACCATGGCAGCTTCTCTTGCATTTTGCTTAGGTACAATCAGCCCTTTAAAGTTTTCTTTGCGTGCCTGTATGGCAATAGGCAATGCACCTTTTATAGACCTGACTTCACCATCCAGGCTCAACTCGCCCATTATTACATAGTCCGTTAATTTTTCAGGATTAATAAGTTGTTCGCTTGCAGCAAGGGTTGCAATGGCAATGGGCAAATCGAATGCAGTACCGCTTTTGCGGATATCTGCGGGGGCAAGGTTAACAATTAACCTGGTACGGGGCATAAAAAATCCATTGTCTTTAATGGCACTCTCCACTCTTAATAAACTTTCCTTTACAGCGCTATCAGGTAATCCGACTATTACAGCTTCGGATTTGCCCTGGTTGTTAATATTAACTTCCACAGCAATGGTAATAGCTTCAACACCATACACCGCACTGCCAAAAGTTTTTACAAGCATTTTTATTTATTGAAAATTTTAAAATATTGATGGGTAAAATTGCATTGTCAGAAAAAATAATGATTACTTTTTCGGTATATGAAAGTAGTGATAAAGCCTGATCGTTTTTAGAAAATAAATTCTATTAACTAATCTCCTGCATCTCCACCAGCCGGTTGTAAAAACCATTTAATGCTACCAGCGTTTCGTGGGTGCCTCGTTCAATAATTTCACCTTTTTGCATTACAATAATTTCATCCGCATTTTTAATAGTACTCAGGCGATGTGCAATTACAAGGGAGGTTCTGT
>JANPNY010000231.1:0-10100 GCA_031427745.1 Chitinophagaceae bacterium
GCCCAAATGGATGTCGAAGTGGACCTCAACGACGGGAAAGGCCTGCGCTGGGTTGAAATACTGGGCTGCGGTATGGTGCACCCAAGCCTCCTCGACAACTGTGGCATTGACAGCAACAAGTACACCGGCTTTGCCTTTGGCATGGGTGTAGAAAGAATTACTATGCTTAAATACCAAATAAAAGATTTGCGTTTATTCAGCGAAAATGATGTGCGGTTTTTACGGCAATTTACAAGTGCGGTGTAACGCTCAGCATTAATAAAAATTTTGAAAAAAATATTTCAAGTAAGAAAAAAACTCTTTCATAAACCTGGTTTTTAATTTTGCCAGTTAAAATACTTTACCACGTTATTCACAGTGTACCGGTAACTATCTTTACCCTATTTTTCTTTTTACAAGTACATTTGATTTTTTAGCAAAAACCCACATACTAGTGATCAAAAATATCCTTGTATTTACTGTATTTTTAAATTGCGTTGTAGCAGCATCTGCTCAAATTTTTACTCCAAAAAAATACCCTAAAGGTTATTTTACCTGGCCTGTGCAGGCAAAAAAATCATTGGTGGCCAACTTTGGTGAACTGAGGCCCAATCACTATCACATGGGGTTAGATTGCAAAACGGACCAGCGTGAAAACATGCCGGTGCTGGCTGCTGCAGACGGCTACATAGCTAAAGTTAAAATTGAACCTTTCGGCTTTGGTCGCTGCATTTACATCAACCATCCCAATGGGCTCACCACTTTGTATGCCCACTTAAACGAGTTTAATCCGGCATTAGAAAAATATGTAACGGAGCAACAATACCAACTGGAAAGCTGGAAAGTTTTTATTGACATACCCGATGGTTTATTTCCTGTAAAAAAAGGACAGTTTATTGCCTACAGCGGCAACACCGGTGGCTCGCAAGGGCCACATGTACATTTTGAAATACGGCATACCCAAACAGATAAAGTGCTTAACCCATTGCTGTTTGGTTTTCCGGTGCCGGATAATATTGCACCCACTGTAATGCGGCTTGCGGTTTACGATCGTACAAAAAGTACCTACGAACAAAGCCCCAGATTTATTCCGTTAAAAAAAGTAAATGGCGTTTACGTAACAGTGCCTGCTACGTTGGTGCTTCCCTTAAACAAAGTAAGTTTTGCCATTGCTGCTGTTGACAGAAGCAATGGTTCATCGAACGCCAATGGCATTTTTGAGGCTGACTTATTTGTAGATGATCAGCCTGTTATTGGCTTTCAATTAGACAGTATCAGTTATGATGAAACCCGGTATTTAAATGCACACATTGATTACAAATTACGCAGTACCGGCGGACCTTTTGTGCAGCATCTGAGCAGACTGCAAGGTTATAAAAATGGTATTTATAAAGAAGTAAACGGAGATGGTGTTATTAATATCAATGCCGACGAAACCCGACAAATAAAAATTGAAGTGAAGGATACCGAAGGCAACAAAGCAGTTGTACAATTTGCTGTAAAAAGCAATGGCAATTCACCTGTTTATACTGCTCCATTGTCGCCAAATTTATTTAAACCCGGTTATGTAAATGTGTTTGAAAATACCGATATCAGCATTTATTTATCCGAAACAAATTTGTACGATTCTTTCTATTTTAAGGTTACGGATATAAAAGGAAAAATGGGTGAACGGGCTTATCAGCTGCAATCGGGTAATATACCGGTGCAGGCTATGTTTCCCATCAGCATAAAAAATTCCAATACTGCTTCTCCTGATAAAATGGTGATGCACCGTTGGTGGGGTAGTAAAGATGATTACGCCAAAGCAGTGCCGGTAATAAATGGCAAAGAAGCTGGTTGGTATAAAGCCAGTTTTAAGGCATTGGGAAATGTAGAGTTGCTCACGGATATTACTTCGCCAACCATACGACCTGTCGGTTTTTATGATGGAATTAATGCTGCTAAACTAAATCGCATTGCATTTGTTATTTTGGATAATACAGAAGAGTTGATGAATTTCCGGGCAACCCTGGATGGCCGGTGGCTGCGGTTTAGCAATGATAAAGGCAAAACGTTCATCTATAAATTTGATGAATATTGCCCATCCGGAGCACATGAATTAAAAATAACCGTGGAAGATTGTGTAGGGAATAAAACGGAGCGGCTGTATAGGTTTAACAGATAGGTTTTGCCCATTGCAACCTAACTGCAAAGGCCGGTAAAAAGTATCGGCTTACTATAGCATGCCAGCTAACTAAAATTGAATTACTATTCTTTGTATTACTGATCCCCTTTATTTGATTTGGGGTAAATATATTTTATAATGACACATCTTACAGAAGGATCTAAAGCACCTGCTTTTACAGGTGTGGATCAAAACAGCGACAAAGTTTCGCTGGCACAGTTTAAAGGCAAAAAAGTAGTGCTGTATTTTTATCCGCAGGATAATACGCCTACCTGCACCGAACAAGCCTGCAACCTAAGGGATAATTTTTCTGTTTTACAGAAAGAAGGCATTATTGTAGTAGGAGTTAGTCCGGATGAAGTAACCAAACACAAAAAATTTGAAGCTAAATTTACTTTGCCCTTTACCTTACTGGCAGATACGGAACGCATCGTAATAGATAAGTATGGCGTTTGGGGTGCAAAAAAATTGTATGGTAAAGAATACATGGGACTGCTGCGTACTACTTTTTTAATAGACGAAAAAGGTATCATTAAAAAGATATTTTTAAAGCCCAAAAGCAAGCAACATACCGAAGAAATTTTAAATGCATGGAAGGAAATTGGCTAACGAAAACTTCACAATCAAAGAAAATTCCTGGGTAGCCTGGCTTGCGGCCAAAAAGCTGAAAGTGCCTGCTGTGGCCATTGTTATTGGCAAAACTATTCATCTTCACCATGCTTCCAAGGCTGATTTTTTAAATAATTCCCGTTGGGTAAAACATGAGCTTTGCCATATCCGACAGTTTGCAGCGCATGGGTATTTATTGTTTATGCTGAAATATGTTTGGGAAAGTATCCTGCATGGGTACCACAATAATAAATACGAAATAGAAGCCAGGAATTCGGAGTGTGAATGAGCTGCTACATTTAAGCGGTGCAGCCATTTCCTAAAGATGTTCTGGCTAATGGTCGCCTTTATCTCCTTACCCATTCAACTTCTCCAAAATCAAAAAGGTTGTCTATTAAATCGGTAGTTAGGAGTTGTCCTGCAGCATTTACAGATTGTATGGTAGTTTCAAATAGAACAGAATCTTTTTTCAACAACACGCTGCAACCCTTTTTAAATAAATGCTTGTTGTATTGCGCCAGGGTTTTTTCAAAAGAGCCAGTTAGTACTTTTTCAACTTCTGCTAATACCTTTTGCTGAAGATATCGTGCAAGTTCCATACAATCAAAATGTTTACCGGTGATCTGTTTTAACGATACTGGGTTTTCCAATGCTGCATCAAATTGCGTTTGGTTTATATTAACACCAATGCCCGCCACAGCATATTTCCAGGTCATATTATCCTGACCTGTTGGTTGCTGACCTTTACTCCCAATTACATTTTCTATCAATATGCCTGCTGCCTTTCTGTCACGCCAATAAATATCATTGGGCCATTTAATAGTAGTTTCATCCCCGGCATAGGCACTAAAAAAATAAAAAGTTCCCAGCGCAACAGCAGCAGAAAGCTTAAACTGTTGAGACAAACTTAGTACAGCAGGTTCAATAACAATACTGATGGCAATATTTTCATCATTACCACCCACCCAATGTTTACCACGCTGCCCTTTGCCATTGGTTTGTTGCATGGTAAAGAAAGAATCACCGTGTTTCGCCATTCCTGCATGAACCTTTGCCATGGCATAGTTGTTGGTACTATCAACACTTTGCAATACGTTAAAAGTTGAAGCAACTATAGCCATGCTGGAATGATTAGTAAAGAATTTGTATTTTTGAAAACATTTGCAAGCTACAGGCAACCGGCCAGAAAATAAAGAAACCGGAAAGATCGCTTGTAAAACAGTAAGATGGATATCCATCATGTAACAAATAATAAATGAATTAATTTGAACAATCTAGATGTATTAGCCACTCGTAAAAAAAGCAGTGTTACCAGGTTAACAAGAAATACTAAGATTTTTAAAACCATCATCAGCGCTATTCTTGAAAAAAAAGGACAGAATATTGTAAGTCTTGACCTGAGAAAAATTCCTGAAGCCGTTTCTGATTTCTTTATCATTTGTGAAGCAACCAATCCAACGCAGTTGAAGGCAATTGCAGATTTTGTAGAAGAAGATGTAAAAGAAAAATGTGGGGAGGTTTCTTTTAAACATGAAGGCAGGCAGGCCCAGCAATGGATTTTGATTGATTACGTTAATGTGGTGGTTCACATAATGCTGCCGGAACCAAGAAAATTTTACCAGTTAGAAGAAATGTGGAGCGATGCACAGTCCATGGAGCATAGCTAAACATGTTTAAAAAACTCTATTAAATAAGTAAACAGCACCCAATAATAATTTGCACACACTTTATATGGCAGACGAAAAGCAAACAGAAACAAGCAAGAAAAAAAGCCCTATTTTATCACCTCTCGGAGAAGAAGGTTCGGCTGGTAAAAAGAAACCTAAGTTTAATATTTATTGGATTTACGGCATTGCCTTTGCGGCACTGATAGGCTATAACTTTTTCCGGGGCGTGGCAGTGGCTGGCGCCGAAACGTCGGAGGTAAAGTTTTATGAAATGGTTAAACTGGGCGACGTAGAAAAAACCAAAACCATACGCAACAAAAGTATTGTAAGGGTGTTCTTATACGCAGATTCTTTAAAAAGCCATGCTGCATTTTACCAGGAAACACTGGGAAAGCCGCAGTATGATGTAATGATGAAAAATACAGGCGGACCACAATTGTTTTTTGGCATTGCAAAAGATAAAACCATTGGCGAATTGATGGTGGGTTTTTATGATAAAAACCCCAATGTGCGAAAGGTTCCTGATTTTCCGGATGATGAGGGTGAATTGTTTGGCCAGATTGTTTCAACTTTATTACCGATTATTTTGATAGGATTACTTTTTGTGATGATGATGCGTAAAGTAGGTGGCCCGGGCGGTGGTTCTGGCGGACCGGGAGGCATTTTCAATATCGGTAAATCAAAAGCTACTTTGTTTGATAAAGCATCCAGGGTTAACATCAACTTTGGCGATGTGGCAGGTTTGGATGAAGCCAAGGTGGAAGTAATGGAAATTGTCGACTTCTTAAAAAATCCAAAAAAATACACAGCATTGGGTGGTAAAATTCCCAAGGGTGCTTTGTTAATCGGCCCTCCGGGTACGGGTAAAACCTTGTTGGCAAAAGCTGTTGCAGGCGAAGCACAGGTTCCTTTCTTTAGCCTTAGTGGTAGCGATTTTGTGGAAATGTTTGTAGGTGTGGGTGCAAGTCGTGTAAGAGATTTATTTAAGCAGGCCCGTGAAAAAGCCCCGTGTATAATTTTTATTGATGAGATTGATGCGATAGGAAGAGCACGTGGTAAGAATGTAATGATGAGCAACGATGAAAGGGAAAATACCCTTAACCAGTTGTTGGTGGAAATGGATGGATTTGGCACCGATTTAGGCATCATCATTTTAGCTGCTACCAACCGTCCGGATGTATTGGATACAGCCTTGTTAAGACCAGGAAGGTTCGATAGACAAATTTCTATTGATAAGCCCGATATGGTAGGCAGGGAGGCAATTTTTAAAGTGCATCTGCAACCAATAAAAATTTCAACCACGCTGGATATTCATAAACTGGCAGAACAAACACCGGGCTTCGCCGGGGCAGATATCGCCAATGTATGTAACGAGGCGGCATTGATAGCTGCCCGTAAAAACAAGGAAGCGGTGGATATGAGTGATTTCCAGGATGCCATCGACAGAGTTATCGGCGGATTGGAAAAGAAAAATAAAATCATTTCACCCGAAGAAAAAGAAATTATTGCGTACCATGAAGCAGGCCACGCTATTTGCGGCTGGTACTTAGAACATGCGTATCCTTTGCTGAAGGTAACCGTGGTGCCAAGAGGTACAGCTGCCCTGGGATATGCTCAATACACACCAAGGGAACAATACCTGTACAATACCGATCAGTTAATGGACCAGATTTGTATGACATTGGGCGGAAGGGCGAGTGAAGATATTTTCTTCGGAAAAATAAGCACAGGTGCCAGCAACGATTTGCAGCAGATAACACGTATTGCTTACAGCATGATTACGGTGTATGGTATGAATGACAAAATAGGTAACATTAGTTATTACGACCCCAACCAGGAAAATACTTTTACCAAACCTTTTAGTGAGGAAACCGGTAAAATAATTGATCACGAAGTTCGTAAATTGATTGAGGTAGCTTATATAAGAACCAAGGAATTGTTAACAGAGAAAAAAGGCGATGTAGAAAAATTAGCTAAGGAATTATTAAGGAAAGAAGTACTGTTTAAAAGCGATGTAGAAACCTTAATTGGCAAAAGACCTTTTGAAGAAAGAAAAACATTGGATGTTCCTGAAATTATTGAACATGCAGGTGTTGAAAGTGTTACAATTCCTCATGAAAAACCTTTGTCGGAAGTTGCAGAAGGCGATGGTATTCCTGATAAAGTGTAGGGTTACTTAAATGAATGTAAGCATGAGCGTTACAACCGCCAAAGAAAATATTTTAAAAAGAATAAGAAAGGCACTGAGTAATCCGGTGCCTTTACCTTTCCCTCAAAGTGAAGGTACTTCGGATATTTATTTGCCCGCTACTGATGACCTGGAAGTAACTTTTGCCGAAACATTTACAAAGCTGCAAGGCAAGTTTGTGTATTGCGAAAAAGAGACAGACCTGCATCAGCAACTGCAGCAATTAATAACTGCTAAAGAATGGACAAAAATATTTTGTAGCAACCCTGAATGGTCTAACAGGTACAGCAATACCATCAGTCTTGCCACCTGTGATGCATCCATTACAGGCTGCGAAATGCTGGTTGCCAGAACAGGTAGCATTGTATTGAGTTCTGCTGAAGAAAACGGCCGCACAGCCAGTGTTTATGCCCCTGTGCATATCTGCATTGCCTATACCAACCAGTTGGTGTACGATGTAAAAGATGCGCTGCAATTACTCAAAGAAAAGTATGCTGGTAATATCCCCTCCTTCATCACTTTCGCCAGTGGTCCCAGCAGAACCGCCGATATCGAAAAAACATTGGTAACCGGAGTGCACGGGCCTAAGGAAGTGTTTTTGTTTTTGGTGGAAAAAGCATCACAGTAATATGGCCGGTTGGTCGTTTGCTTTTTTAACTTTCCCATTCTCCCAATCCCTGTCTTATTACCGTCCAGTCATCAGTAGTGCAGTCCACAATAGTAGAGGGTATCATTCCGCCGGGGCCTCCATCAATAACAAAGTCTACGAGGTGTTCAAACCTGCTAAAAATAATTTCCGGATCTGTATAATCTTCTACCATCTCGCCGGGCAGCGATGTACTTAAAATAGGGTTTCCCAAAGCAGCTAATATATCCCGGCAAATAACATTGTCGGGAATTCGCAAACCAATAGTACTTTTTTTGCTTTGCAAAATTTTAGGCACCAGTTTACTGGCGGGTAAAATGAACGTATAAGGGCCGGGTAAATAATTTTTCAGCATCCTGTAAAGTGGTGTATCAATGCTTTTAGTGTAATCACTCATGTTACTGAGATCTTTGCAAATAAAGGATAGCTGAGACTTTTGTGGATTAATATTTTTGATGGTACAAATTCTTTCAATGGCTTTGGGTTGCATAATATCGCAACCTAGTCCGTAAATAGTATCAGTGGGATATACGATTACACCACCATCTTTAAGGCATTCAACTACCTGCTTTATCAGCCTCGGCTGTGGATTTTCGGGATGTATCTGTAATAGCAAGTTTATTTTTTTTACAAAGTGAATGAAGTTTTATCAGGATTACAAAGTTTTTTTACAAATGCTGAAATCTGCGTAACTCCCAATGAAAAATTTATAATAAGGCATCTGTTTGAACTTTCATTAAACCTGCATTTTTATATCGTTATTTTAGGTAAAATGTTCAATCAAAAATAACTGCGATTTAATGGCTGCTACTGGGTTCTCCCAATATTTTTTATTCAGTGGATACAAAACTATATCACCCAATGAGGAATGCTAAATTATGCCGGGCTTGCCTAAAACCGCATTCAATCCGTTACTTTTGCAACGTTCAAAATAAACAACACATACATGTCATTAATATCAGTAGGAACGATGGCTTTTGATGCCATTGAAACACCCTTCGGCAAAGTAGATAAAATCATTGGCGGCTCGGGCATTTACATTGCTTATGCAGCTGCTAATTTTATAACACCCATTCAACAGATTTCTATTGTAGGATACGACTTTCCACAAGACGAAATGGATGAACTTACCAAAAGAGGAGTGGAGTTGGATGGTGTAGAAATTGTAGCTGATAAAAAATCATTCTTCTGGAGCGGCAGGTATCACGTTGATATGAACAGCCGGGATACACTGGCAACTGATTTGAATGTGCTGGCAGATTTTAAACCAATAGTACCGGAAAGTTACCAGGGTGCAGAATTTTTAATGTTGGGTAACCTTTCACCGGATATCCAATTAAGCGTCATTAATCAACTTAGAGTGCGGCCAAAGTTGATTGTAATGGATACTATGAACTTTTGGATGGAGATAGCGCTGGATGGCCTGAAAGAAGTTTTGAAACAAGTAGATGTGCTGATGGTGAATGATGGTGAAGCAAGGCAATTGAGTGGCGAATTCAGCCTGGTGAAAGCGGCTAAAAAAATAATGGACATGGGGCCTCGTTTTTTAATTATTAAAAAGGGGGAGCATGGTGCTTTGTTGTTTCACAAAAGCCATGTATTTTTTGCCCCGGCATTACCATTAGAAGAGGTATTTGACCCAACTGGCGCAGGTGATACATTTGCTGGTGGCTTTATGGGACATATTGCCAAAACAAAAGACATTAGTTTTGAAAACATGAAAACGGCTATTATTGTGGGTAGCGCATTGGCAAGTTTTTGTGTGGAAAAATTTGGTCCTAACCGATTAAAAGAAATTACCAAAGCTGATATTGACGAAAGAATTGGTGAGTTTGTACAACTGGTAAATTTTGATATTGATTTGGTGTAATAGCATCGTCAGCAATAGCTGCTGGCGGGTTTCTGATAATTAATGAAGCATAAAAATATAATTCTATGATAGAAATAATTGCGTTGGTTTTCCTGTGTTGGATGAATGGAAAGCTAGCTGAAAAAAAGGGGTTATCCCGCAGGGCATGGTGGCTGAATACCATACTGGCCTGGGTTGCCGCAGAATTTATTGGAGTTGCATCAGGGATATTATTGTACGGAAAAGAAAACCTATATCCAATACTGGCTATTGGCTTGTTTGCTGGATTTGGTGGTTACCTCCTGGTAAAATTTACATTGGAAAAAAAGCCTGATGTTACCGATGATAAGGATGTTGACAGAATTGGTGTAGATGATTTGCAACCTCCCAGAAGAAGTTAGTTGCTTCAATAGTTTACGTTGGTAGGCTTTTAAAACCCATTTCTTTTTAAGGTAAATATGTAGGTGTTTCTTTAGCCTTCTAAATATTTTCCCGCCTTTTTATTTCTCTTTCGGTTACGGAATTATTGGCTATGCCGGCAATACGGCCACGGCAAGCAGCAGTTCCGCAACTGCATTGGAACGTCTCCATATGCTCATCGAGAAAGCTGGCGTAATCAAGGGTAAGTTCTTCCCCTTTTTTTATTGGTCGCAAAGCTTTTACATTTAATCCTTCGTAAGCAGTATTGGGGTTGCAGCTATGATTTTGAGGCGCCCATCCTGTTGGATCATTATCCCATAAAAGAAAAACTTCTTTGCTTAAGGGATACGCATACTTACTGAAAACCTCTTTTTCTTTTTTATCCCAGTTATTATCAACGTACCGTCGGGTTACAATACGCTGGGGCATTTCCTCCCCTTCAAAAATCAATTCATTCGCTTCAATTTCAGTAGTGGCATAAATACCATAGCCCGCCAGAGCACTGCCTTTCATTATATATTTTTTTTGAAGCCTGCGATGCCTTTCAATGCCTTCTGCAATTATTTGTTTTAAAA
>JANPNY010000232.1:0-2186 GCA_031427745.1 Chitinophagaceae bacterium
TACTGTTTTTTGTTCTTACATTATTTACTATTTTTTAATAGGCCTGTTAGTGCGTTTTCAAATGCAGAATTTGCCATCGCTTAGCATACAACCTTACCTGGGTCAAAACATACCCCGGAGCAGTATGTTGCGGTTTTTAAATGTGCGTTCGTTGCTTCACCTGTTTAATTTTTTGCCGTTGTTTGTTTTTATTCCGTTTACGATTGTACAAATTGCACCCCAATATGGAACGATTTCAGCAATCTGCTTTTTTGTTGCCATGCTGGCTTTGGTGTTGAACAATCATTTTCTTAACATGTACATCAAGCGTAAATCTGCTGATAACACCTGGTGGCTATTATGCATCGTGATTTTGCTGTTTGCCTTTAAAGCGCTGGACTATTTAAAACTGGTATCTTTCGAAAAATCATCTGCCGCCATTTTTATTTACCTGTTGCAGCATCCTATACTTTGCCTGTTGCCCATTGCCATTGCTGTTGCAACATTTTACTTCAACAATAATTATCTCCGCAATCATCTTTATATCGAGGAATTAGTAAATGAGACCAGGCTGAGCACGGGCAAAAGTTTTGCTTTCCTGAATAAATTGGGTGATACCGGCGATATCATTGCGCTTGACCTTAAATTAATTTTCAGAAACAAGCGGCCTAAATCGCTGGTGATTTTATCGGGGGTTATTTTATTGTACGGTTTTATGTTTTATCCGCAATACCTGCGTTCCGAAAACTACAGCATGCTGTTTCTTTTTGCCTTGCTAATTACAGGTTTATTTATTTCTAATTATGGCCAGTTTTTATTCAGCTGGCAGAGTAGTCATTTTGATGGCATGATGACTTCTAACATCAACATGAAACAATACATAAAAGCTAAGTTTGCCCTTTTTTTAACGGTGTGTACCTTACAGTTTTTTATTGCAAGCCTGTATGGGTTTATGGGTTGGAGAATTTTACCCATACAATTAGCGGCATATTTGTATAGTATAGGTGTAAACACATTCGTCACTATTTATGCAGCAACTTATAACTACCGATACCTCAATTTGAACAAATCGGCGAGTATGAATTTCCAGGGCGTTGGAGCAATGCAATGGTTGCAAAATTTATTGATTTCTTTTGGTCCCGTGCTTCTATTTTATATCATCAATAAATTTATTGGCTACTGGGCAGCTGTTGCTTTTATCAGTTCGCTTGGCGTAGCAGGGTTATTACTTCGAAACAGTATTATCAATTGGCTGGTTGTACAGTTCAGCATTCGCAAACATAGAATACTGGAAGGTTTCAGGGAAAGGTAAGCCGGTGACTTTGTTTGTAAAAAAACTATTTATCTTCAAATGATACAGGCTTTTTGGAAATGGTAAAGTAGAATGTAGTGCCTTTGCCCACCTCAGAATTTACCCATATTTCTCCACCCATATTTTCAATAATTTTTTTGGTGATGGCAAGCCCAATACCCGTACCCGAGTACTCATCTTTGTTGTGTAACCGTTGAAATAACACAAATATTTTTTCAAAATATTTTTCGCTGATACCAATGCCATTGTCTGCCACTGAAAACTGCCAATGATCATTTGTTTCGGTAAAGGAAATGGTAACGCATGGTTGAACATCTTTTTGCTGATACTTTAAACTATTACTAATAAGGTTTTGAAAAACCTGCCTAACGGGCGTCTTAAAAGTACTTATTACGGGTAAAGGCGGAGCAGTTATGATAGCACCTTTTTCTTCTATTTGTTTACCCAACATTTTAAGTATTTCATCAACCAGTTTATTTAAATCAACTACCTGTGGTATTTCGCCTGTTCTACCTACCCTGGAAAATTCCAACAGATCAAGGATTAGTTGTTTCATTCTATTGGCACCATCCACAGCAAAATGGATATATTGTTTTCCCCTATCATCAATAAGATGGTTGTATTTTTTTTCCAGCTGTGCTAAAAAACTAGATACCATTCTCAAAGGTTCCTGCAAATCGAGTGAGGCTACATAGGCGAAATATTCCAGTTCTTTATTAGAAATTGCAAGTTCTTGTGCCTGTTTTTGCAGCGTTACATTTAAGGCTAGCAACTGCTTTTCATTTTCTTTTATTTTACTGATATCCTGCGTTGCGCCAATCATACGGATGGCCTTGCCTGTTTCATCTCTTATAATGTAGCCCTTATCGTACACCTGCACATATTGCCCCAAAGC
>JANPNY010000233.1:0-10586 GCA_031427745.1 Chitinophagaceae bacterium
GTATTTGAATTCTTCACCTTAATAAAACGTTAAAAGCTTTACTATATTTTAGTTGGCCAGGCAATAATCTACATTAAAAATTTATTGTTTTAAATATAGGTGATCGTTAATCTGGTAGCCGTTTTTTGAGTGCATTGCACATCTGGTAGCTATCGCACATTGTAGGCTGCAGCCTAACTATGTTGCTTTATTCTATGCTGTCAATTATTTTCATAAACAAATCAGCTTGAAAAATAAGGGCAGTAAAAACTTTTGAATTTCACCGGTTTTTGTTCCACATTTTTCAAATCGGTACCTTTATGATAAGGAATTTAAAATGTACCATGTTTAAAACGAGTGTTTTGCTTTTATGGGTGGCTGTGCTATTTGGCTTTTTTTGCTATCCTGTTTACGGACAACAAACTTCTGGCAACACCGATACTTTTTTTCTGGCAAAAAAAAAGGGACTTATAGGTGAATTAGCAAAAACCATTTCAACAACCAACAATGATCCTGAACCTGTTCAAAAAATTAACCCTTTTATGGCCTATTCGGGTAAGTTTATCAGGAGCGTAAGGATAGTAAGGCTGGGTTTTGAAAGGCAGATAAATGATACTACCAAATACAATAACAATTTTGGGGCAATTGTTGCCAACATGTTACATAAAAAAACAAGGGAAAAAATTATTTATAACAATTTGTTTTTTAAAGCCGGCGATTTATTAAATCCCTACCTGCTTGCAGATAATGAAAGATTTTTGAGAGATCAACCTTACACACAGGATGCATTGTTTAAAGTTGAACAAGCAGATAGCACCAATGAAGAAGTGGATATAATAGTGCTTAGCAAAGATAACTTCCCTGTAGGTGGCGGTTTTGATATGGTAAACTCCAATAAATATAAGGTAGAGTTGAAGAATGAGAATGTATCCGGATCCGGATCCCGGTTATTACTTCGTACATTATATGACACTGAAAGAAAACCAAAAATAGGTTACGGTGCAGAAATTTTAAACCGTAATATAAAGGGTTCATTTATAAACTGGACACTCGGTTTTCAAACCTTTAAAAATGCTTTCAACAGTGGGCGAAATGAAGAAGTTACCTTTTATACTAATTTTGAAAAGCCACTTGTTACTGCTTATATACCCTGGGTGGGAGCGCTGGAATTGGCTTATAGTAAAACTACCAACGCATATCAAAAAGATTCTAGTTACCTGAATGATTTTAAGTATAGTTACAATAAAATTGATGGCTGGTATGGATACAATTTCGGTACCAATGGGTTGAGAAAAACCAATACGCAGAGCCGGCAAAGAATGTTTATTGCTGTTCGTGGGTTGTACCAGCAATTCACTCACCTACCCCTTAATGTAAGGCGCATATTCGATTACAGGTACTCCGACATTACAGGTTTGCTTAGTTCATTTAATATTTTTGAGCAAAATTTTTACCGTACCAATTTCATCTACGGTTTTGGAAGAAATGAGGATGTGCCACAGGGTTTTACAGCTGCAATTACCGCAGGTATCACCAAAAAAAAAGACAGTCTCAGCAACAACAACAGAATGAGACCATACTATGGAGTTGAAGGCTCGAGATCCCATTTTAACAAAAAAGGATTTTTTAGCACTTACACCTTAAAATTGGGTGGCTTTTCCTACAAAGGAGGATTGGAAGATATAGACTTGCTATTAAACGTTGATCATTTTACACGGTTAAAAAAAATAAATCCAAATTGGTATAATCGGCAGTTCTACAGCTTTGGAATTACGAGACAACTTAACCCTGTGTTAAATCAACCATTATTTCTAAAAAGCGAATTTGGCTTACCCTATTTTAATAATGATAACATCTATGCAGACCTTAGAGTGACCAGCAAATTTGAAACTGTTTTTTATAACCTTCGGAAATTCTGGGGGTTTCGTTTTGCCCCATTTGCATTTGGAGATGTGTGCCTGATTAAACCTGTTAATCAACCGTTGAATAAAAGCTCGGTATTTAGTGCTTTAGGGGCTGGGGTTCGTACCCGAAATGAAAACCTTATTTTTGGAACAATTGAATTAAAATGTTTTTATTTTCCGAAGGTGGTGCAGGGCATGGGTAATTGGCAGGTGCAGGTGGGCAGTAACATCCGGTTTAAATACAACAGTATATTTATAAAAAAGCCGGATTTTATTGTTGCAAACTAAAAAACCAATTTAAAAGTAATTTTGAGCTTAAAAATGGTATCATTAAAAAAAACTTTACTTTCGGGGCGCTAAAAAAAAATGTTCCTCCGTAGAAACGGAAGAACTTTAACGATTGCTTGCCATATGAAAAGTGTTGGAATATTATTTATTATTTTTTCTATATTCTCTGCATTTTAATGCAAAATTCAATGACGACTGCCTGCTCATTTTAACGATTGCCTGTCTATGATATCCTGTTTTTTCTTATGCTTAAACGAAAATAAGAGAAGATAGGTTTGTTTTTTACCAACTTACAGCATAATTGATTATGCTTAAACCATGGTTTATTTATACAACCCTTTGCAGTGTTGATTTGTAATAAAAATTATTAATGATGACCAGCCGATTTACCGATACATTATTTCAATTGGTTCACTCATTAGAAAAGGCTGAAAAGAGAAATTTTAAACTTTATATAAAGAGAAGCTCATCTAATGAAGACCTTAAAATAATAGAATTATTTGATGCGCTGGATAAACTGGATGAATATGATGAAACTGTATTATTAAAAAAACTTTCCTCCATAAAAAAGCCGCAGCTCTCCAATACCAAAGTGCATTTATATAAGCAACTGCTTGCCAGTTTGCGGCTTCTAAAAAGTACAGACAGCATAGATATGCAGCTAAATGAACAGCTGGACTATGCAAGAATATTATACAATAAAGGATTGTACCAGCAAAGCCTCAAAATTCTGGAGAAAGCAAAAGAAACCGCAAAAGATCATTACAAGTATAATTTTTTAACACAGGTAATATCCTGGGAAAAAAAAATAGAAACCCTGCACATTACAAGAAGTATGCAGGATAAGGGTAGCATTTTAGCCAGTGAAGCAGTAGAAGTAAATACACGGGTAGACATGGTTGCAAGAATGAGTAACCTGTCCTTACAGTTATATAGCTTCTACATTAAAAACGGCCATGCCCGCAATGAAAAAGATGAAATAGGCGTAACTACTTTTTTTAATAAAAACATGCCTGAGAATGCAGCGACACAAACAGGCTTTTACGAACGATTATACCTCTACCAAAGCTATTGCTGGTATGCATTTATAAGGCAGGATTTTTTAATGTACTACCGCTATGCACAAAAGTGGAACAACATTTTTAATGAACAGCCTTTAATGATAAAAGTAGAAACCGGCTACTATATTAAAGGCCTGCATAACTTATTGAATGCCCACTTTGATTTAAGAAACTTTAAAGGCTTTGAAATTAGTTTGAAGGAGTTTAAGGAGTTTGCTGCTACGCCACTGGCCAATCGCCATGATAACCACCGGATACAAACCTTTATTTACATTAATAGCGCCACCATCAACCAGCATTTTATGTTGGGGACCTTTGCAGAAGGACTTAAATTGGTTCCTGAACTGGAAGCTAAATTGAAGGAATATGATTTATACCTTGATAACCACCGCATACTGGTATTCAATTATAAAATAGCTAACCTGTATTTTGGCAGCGGAAATTATGATAAGGCCATTGATTACCTGCAAAAAATAATCAATGACAATATCGACCTCAGGATCGATCTTCAGTGCTACTCAAGGCTGCTTCATTTAATGGCTCATTATGAGTTGGGCAATTTTGAAATTATTGATTCGCTGGTAAAATCTGTATACCGGTACATGGCTAAAATGGGCAACCTGACTGTAGTGGAGGAAATCATGTTTAAGTTTCTTCGCAACTCCTTTTTACAACCAAGAAGCAAAATTAAACAAGAGCTGGAAAATTTTCTACACAGTATTAAAACACTGGAAAAAAATCGCTTTCAAACACGAACATTTGCCTACCTCGATATCATCTCATGGGTAGAAAGCAAAGTATACCAGAAACCACTGAGCGAAATAATTGTAAATAAATACTTAAACAGCAAACAAAGACGATACCCCAACGGAACTTTGTGAATTAGTATTTTAGCAACGAGCGATCCTTCAACTTCCATGTTCCAAATTTTTTAAACAAGTTAGCAGGCATCACTGTTTGCAGGCTCCTTATATTATATTTACACAAAGGAAAAGACTCCAACCAATGTGTTCCTCATTAAAAATATTTTTATAAGCATGATGAAAAACACCAGGATTAATGTTATCAATATAGGCCTTATGCTGTTAAGTTGTGTAGCGGCTTTTATAATGCCTTTTGAGGTTTTTTTATTTGCTTATGCTGTTATGGGTCCGCTGCATTACCTAACAGAAATAAGCTGGTTGCACGACAGACAATACTTTACAAAAGGCAAATACGACCACCTTGTTATGTGGGCCATTGGTGCATTAATACTACTGGCAAATATTGCCAGCAAAAATGACTGGAACTGGCCTTTGGGCAGCAACTTTGGAAATAAAATAATTTTTGTTGCGCTCGCTGGCTCGCTTTTAATGGTGTTTGTAAAAAATGCCATCATCAAAGTAGTGGGCCTGCTATCTATTTTATTAATATCCAATGTAATTTTTCAGCCTGATAAAAGGGATGGGTTTGCATTTTTTATCGGAGTGCTGGTACCTACATTGGTTCATGTGTATCTCTTCACCGGGGTTTTTATTTTATTTGGCACTCTAAAAAGCCGGAGTAAAAGTGGCCTGGTATCCTTTGCCGTATTCATCATATGCCCGTTACTGTTGTTTGTATTATTTAAGGACAAGGTTTTTATACCCGTCACCCAATATGGACAAGATTCATACAAAGCCGGCGGTGAAGGTTTCTTTAACATCAACCTCTCGTTTCTCAGGAAAATGTTTGGGGTTGAATTTCCACAGATGAAAGATGCTGCAGGCAACCCGCTGTTTTACGAAGAGACAGAAAAACCAGTACTTGATTTGAGCAATGCCGCCAACGTGGTTTTCCATTCGCAGGCAGGTATTCTGTTAATGCGTTTTATAGCTTTCGCTTATACTTATCACTATTTAAACTGGTTCAGCAAAACCGAAATTATCCGCTGGCATAAGGTACCAAAAATGAGATTTTTTATGGTAGTGGTTATATGGGTTGTTTCCCTTGCTTTATATGGCTATAATTATGCGCTTGGACTTCAATGGCTATACTTTTTAAGCTTCTGCCACGTATTGCTGGAATTTCCGTTAAACATGATATCCATTACAGGAATAGGAACAGAAATTGGCTCTATCGTTAAAAACGGATTTAATCAGAAACTGGTAACCGCTAAATAAAAACTACAGCCTTTTACAAAATTCATCTTATAATTAAGGCTGGCATTTCAACCTGATGAACTATTTTTCTATTGATAAAAAACAAATTACTTTTACCATATGGGCGAATATTCAATGCAGGATGCTTTACAACAATTTTTAAAGCAAAGCCGCTTAAAGAGCGGTATACATGCTGTGCAGATTGAAGATGTGTGGGAAAAAATTATGGGCAAAACGATTGCTAAATACACAGACAAAATTAAAATCGTTAACCAGACCTTATTTATTGAATCGCAGGTAGCCCCTTTAAAAAATGAGCTGATGTACCAGAAAGACAAAATTATAGAAAGGGTTAACGAAGCCCTTGGCGAAACAGTTATTAAAGAAGTAGTGATTAAATAACTTACACTGGTATAATAACAAAAGCCATCAACTATCCTTACACCATAACCAACTACTAAAAAGGCTATTTATCAAACTCGTTGGTAAACCCAAAACGCTTCACATTTTTTACACTTTCCATTACAATATCATCCTGGTATTCTTTGTACGCTTCTAACTTTCCGGCAATTGAAGTATCGTATAAGGCTAAAATTTGTGCTGCTAAAATACCTGCATTTTTTGCACCATTTAATGCAACAGTTGCTACCGGAACGCCATAGGGCATTTGCAAAATGGACAACATACTATCCCAGCCATCGATAGAATTGGAAGATTTTACCGGCACACCAATTACAGGTAAAATTGTATTGGCAGCTATCATACCCGGTAAATGTGCAGCGCCACCTGCACCGGCGATTATTACTTTTAATCCCCGCTCTTTTGCTTTGGTTGCGTACTCACGCAAACGCTCCGGAGTGCGATGGGCAGATACGATGGTAAGTTCCGGCTCTACCTCAAATTGGCGCAACATTTCCGCTGCTCCTTTCATTATATCAAGATCACTTTCGCTTCCCATTACTATGCCCACTAAAACGGTTGACTGTTTAATGGCTGGTATTTGCTCACTCATTTTATGTTTGTATTTAGTTACCTATTGTAAAATCTTGTTTGTAGGTAAGATTAATTTAAATAAATCTTACTGAAGGTTGTCCTCTTTAATTTGAAATGCAAGATTATATCATTCTTTAAATAAAACTTCAAAATATTTCGTTCTTTCAATATTTGCAATCCTGATAACAGAAATATTACTCTGCTATTTCTCCCGAAAGCAACAATATTTGTGCCTCGGCAATTTTGGCAACAAACTGGGCATTAATTAGCCTTGTTTGTGCACTGGAATAATTAATTTGTCCTTGCCTTAATTCGACGGATGTAATGGATGATTTTTTAAACCTTTCTATATTTATAAAATTATTTTCTTTTACGATAATTAGATTTTCCTGCTCATTTGTTACCATTTTTAACCCATAATTGTAATTAGCGTAATTGTTTATTAAAGTGCCTTGTAACTGGTTTCTTAATTGCGCTGCTACTATTTGCTGGTTTTTAATATTTATGTCAGCAACTTTTAACTGCTGTTTTACAACGCCGCCTCTAAATATTGGAATACTGATGCCAAGGGTTGCAGAAGGGCCATAGGTTTGATTGAGTAAAATAAATCCACCGCCGCTTTTATTTTTGATAAAATTATAATTACCGTTTAAAGATGCACTAGGTAAACGACCGGCATTAATTTCCTTTTTTGTTTGCATCAATACAGCAAGGTTACTTTTTGCAAGCAGAACATCCGGATTTTGTGTGTCAATTTTTTGTTGAATGCCAACCAGGTCAATTGGTTTGGACAGGGAAAAGCTATCAATGATGTCAAAGGCTGTTGCTGGATCTCTTGCCAGTATATTATTGAGATTTGTTTTACCAATAACAATACTGTTATCGATGATCAGCAATTCTGTTTGCTGTTCATTGAGGTCCACTTTTGCCTGCAGCAAATCGGGCTTGGCACTGCTGCCTATATTAAACCGGGTTTCAGCAATTTTAAGTCGCTCCTGGTATAAACCGATCACCTCTTTAACTGCACTGGACTGCTGTTTGAGCCTTACAATATTGTAGTAAGCACTTATTAGGTTAAAAACAGTTTCGTTAACCATTTTCGTAAAATTCATTTCCCCAATCTTCTCCAGTTCTTCCAGTCTTTTTTTTGTAGCAAACATGCGCATCCCATCAAAAAATTGCCAGCTTACAGCTACCCCTGCATTAAAATTATTAACCGATGCCCCGTTTCTTTTGTTAGTTGTGCCATTCGCCAACTCCTGCTCAATGTTGTTGGTGGCCAGGGTTCTATTGGTAGTAGCACTTATTATCGGCAAGGCGCCGGCATTACCCCAGTTGTTGTTTATTTTACCAATGTCAGTTTCGTTTTTTGCAATTACCACATCAAAATTGTTTTTCATGGCAATTGATACTGCTTCCTTAAGTGTTAACACCGGCGATTGAGCTGCTGCTAAAAAAGGGGTGCATGTTATCAACATTATAACGGCGTACTTACAATAAAAACCGAAAGAATCCTTTTGCATTTTATGAGCAATCAACCCAGCTTTTTTTAATTGGATGGCTAAAAAAGCGATCGTGGATAAACAGGTATTTTTAAGTTGCATAATGAAAGATGCTTTAAGCTGCTGCCGTACAAGAGGGCGATGCAACGATGCTGCACAAGGATTAAAAGCCGGGGTAAAAAAAAATAATTTAAGTAATAATTCATCACTGCAATTCTTCATAAACTTTCTTTTTGGATGAAAGGTAAGAGTACATGGCCGGTACAATATACAAGGTAAGCACTAACGAAAACATAATGCCACCCACAATTACAATACCCAATGGAATACGGCTGGTAGAGGCGTCGCCCAACGATAAAGCCAGTGGCAGTGCCCCAAGGCTCATGGCAAGACTCGTCATTAAAATGGGCCTTAGCCTTGCGGTGGCAGCCTCTGTTACAGCAGGTATTTTTTTACTGCCGGTAAGTAATTTCTGATTGGCAAATTCCACAATTAAAATACCGTTTTTGGTTACCAAACCTATCAGCATAATCATTCCTATCTGAGAAAAAATATTAAGTGTTTGATTAAATATCCAAAGTGATAGTAGTGCGCCGGCAAGTGCCAGCGGTACGGTAATCATTATTACAAAGGGATCCACAAAACTTTCGAACTGTGCTGATAAAACCAGGTAAATTAATATCAGTGCAAGGATAAAAGCAAAGCTGGTATTACTGCTGCTTTCAGAAAAATCTCTGGAGGTACCAGTAAGCGATGTGGTGAAACTTTGATCAAGTACTTTTTTAGAAATTTCCTGCATTGCCTTAATGCCATCCCCTACTGTTTTGCCCTGCGCAAGACCGGCCGAAATGGTAGCAGATTTATACCTGTTGAAATGATATATGGTGGGTGGTGTACTTTCCTCAATTAAGGTAACCAAATTATCGAGTGAAATAGATTGTCCGGAGCTGTTGCGGACATAAAGTGTGCGAAGATCAGAAGGGTCATCCCGGTCATTTCTTGCTACCTGTCCTATTACCTGGTACTGTTTACCTTCTTTGGTAAAGTAGCCAAAGCGGCGGTTACTGAGTGCCAACTGCAGGGTTTCGGAAATATCCTGGATGCTTACCCCCAGGGTACTTGCCTTTAAGCGGTCAATTAAAACCCTCAATTCGGGCTTGTTAAATTTTAAATCGACATCTACGCCCTGAAAAACGGGGTTCTTATTTGCCTCATCTAAAAATTTAGGTAGTTGTGATTTAATTTTCTCGAAATCAACATTCTGAATTACAAACTGTACTGGCAAACCTCCCCTTCTGTTTACGGAAATAGTTTGCTCCTGTATTACAAAAGCACGGCCTTCGGGAAATTTATACAAATTTTTGTTTACCATATCCACAATCTCCTGCTGTGAGCGTTGGCGGTCTTTGGGATCTACCAGCATGGCTCTTAAAAAACCTGTATTTACTGATCCTGAACCTATAAATCCGGGTGCCGTTACGCTGATCAATCCCTTTTTCTCGGGAACAGAATCTTGTACAAATTGAATTAATTTATCAATGTAACGATCCATATAGTCAAAGGAAGTTCCTTCGGGTGCAGATACGGTAAGCCGGAACTGGTTACGATCTTCTAAAGGTGCCAGTTCGGATGGTATGCTGCTACCAATAAAATAAATGATCCCAAAACATGCTGCAACCAGTATCCATGCCAACCAACGGACTTTCATAAAGGCACTCAACGATCTGCGATAATTATTTTCCAGTCCACGAAAAAAAGGCTCTGTTACATTATAAAACCAGGAGTGCTTGTGTACCTTGGTTGTCATCTTTACGTTTAGCACCGGAGTTAAAGTAAGCGATACAAAAGCAGAAATTAATACCGCACCTGCCACCACAATACCAAACTCCCGAAAGAGTCTTCCAACAAATCCCTGTAAAAAAATAATGGGTAAAAACACAATGGCCAGCGTGATGGAGGTAGCAATAACGGCAAAATAAATTTCTTTGGAACCTTCCCGTGCTGCCTGCCACTTGTTCATGCCCTGTTCCATTTTTTTATAAATATTTTCCGTAACCACTATGCCATCATCTACTACCAGGCCCGTTGCCAGAACGATTGCCAGCAGGGTGAGCACATTAATGGTAAATCCACACAGGTACATAATAAAGAATGCACCAATTAGTGACACAGGAATATCAATAAGGGGACGGATAGCAATAAGCCAGTCTCTAAAAAAGAGGTAAATAATAAGTACCACCAGTATAATTGCTATCAAAAGTGTTTCCTTTACCTCTGAGATGGAGCGCCGGATAAACTTGGTCTGGTCTAATCCGATATCGAGTTTAATATCATCTGGCACCTGTTTTTTTATTTCCTCATAACGTTTATAAAACTCATCAGAGATAGCAACATAGTTGGAACCCGGTTGCGGCACCAGTGCCAATGCTATCATAGGCACACCACTTTCCTTTAAAATACTTTCTTCGTTTTCGGGGCCTAATACTGCTTCCGCAACTTCTTTTAATTTAATATCTGCCCCATTAACACTCTTGATAATTACGTTATTAAACTCTTCTTCGGTATTGATTTTGCCAAATGTGCGTACAGAAAGTTCGGTGGCATTGCCGGCAATTTTTCCGGATGGCAATTCTACATTTTGTCTTTGCAGCGCCTGCTGCACATCGCCGGGTGTTAGATTGTAAGCGCTTAATTTGGATGGGTTTAGCCAGATACGCATGGCATATCTTTTTTCGCCCC